>JACPPX010000092.1 GCA_016190785.1 Chloroflexota bacterium | reverse complement strand
TGATGCTCGTGAGTTTCCCCTTGCATCCTGGGTGCCTTGTCCGTCTCCGTATCCGATATGCCCAATGCCGCGCGCAGGGAGGCGATTTCCTTGCGCAACTCTTCGATCTCGGCTTTGAGCTGCTCCGTCTCGCCCTGCTCGTGATGATGCTGCGAGTGTTGCGATTCGTGCTCCTCATCATGATTCATATGCATCATGCACATCATCGTTCCTCCTTTTCTAACTTGCTACACATAAAGCCCAGGAATCGTTATCCTGGGCTGTATTACACCAAACCCTTCTTAAGTTCTTCGAACTCAGCTTTGCTGATTTCGCCGCGGGCATAGCGCGCCTTGGCGATGTCTAAAGCAGAGGCTGAACCATTTGTTGCTTGGCTGCGCGGCAGGAACTCGCGGACCGCCCAGACTGCCAGCAGAATGATGCCAATCCAGAAAACGGCCATGAACAGCATCCCAAAGCCCATAAAACCGAAGCCCATCCTGATCACCTCCTTTCTTGCTTATCCCCTCCCCTATGGGGGGGGATACTGCTAACATTTTATGTGCGCTCAAGCTCCTGGGGTAGGGAAAAATGTCCTGAAAATACGGGACAAATGTCCCGCTTTTGAGCCCGGGTTAGGTTCGGGAAAGAGGAGAAAATATTCAAAACAGGTGCAGGCCAAGAAAATCTAAGGGGCAAAATAGGGGGCTAGGAGCTCAGAGAAGAGTATAATATCGCGAGAGAGATGGCGTTAGAAACCACTACCCGCGAAGCTCTGCCCCTTACTTCCCAGGCGAGACCACTGGATTGCTACCTCGAGGTGGAGGGGCTCCGCCTCCGCTACTGGGATAAAGGCGAGGGTCCCCCGCTGCTCCTGATCCACGGCTTCGGAGCTTGCTGCGAGTATTGGCAAAATAACTTTACGGCCCTGGCTCAGCACTTCCGCACCATAGCCCTGGACCTCCCCGGCCACGGCTACTCCGAAATGCGCATCCCCGATTACTCCTTGCCGTCTTCGGCTAATTTCCTGGCTTCATTTCTCGATGCTCTGCATGTGGAGAAAGCGAGTGTGGTGGGCAAGTCCATGGGTGGAGCACTAGCCTTAGCCCTGGGCGTCTATCAACCCTCTCGAGTAAATAGGCTGGTACTAGTGAACAGTGCCGGATTGGGCCGCGAAATTGCTCTAAGTTTTCGCCTTCTCGCAGTTCCCATTTTGCGGGATATTCTTACTATTCGCACTCGCCTGGGGATGAAACTTTGGCAAAAATCCCTGGCCCACCGCAAAGCGGTGATAAATGATGAGTGGGTGGAATTGGCTTATCGCATGGGAGGGCGGCCGGGCCGTCGCCAGATCATCCTATCTTTGGCCCGGTCCGGCCTGGATCTGGGCGGGCAGAGGCCTGCGGTCTGGGAGTCGCTTCAGCACCGCCTTTCTGAAATCAAAACCCCCACCCTAATTATTTGGGGGGCAAAAGATGCAGTAATACCCGTTTCCCATGCTTATAATGCTGCCCGACTCATTCCCCAAGCTCAACTTCATGTTTTCGAAAATTGCGGCCACCTCACCCAAATTGAAGTGGCAGAGGAGTTCAACCAACTCCTGATCAATTTTTTACAAAGCCCAGGAGGCCGAAAATAGCCCTCCGCGGCAATGCTACTTTTCGCCAATTATCAATAGTTTCCCTATCCCGGCTGGATTTCTTTTTTTTGATCCTGCTTGGCGGAGCAGCCCTACTCATCGGCTACTCTTTCTTGGATTATCCCCTCGATGATGCCTTCATCACTTATCGCTATGCATACAACCTAGGTCATGGCCTTGGTTTTGTCTATAACCCCGGTGAAAAAATACTTTCCACCACTGCCCCTTTCTATGCCCTTCTCCTCGCCTTTTTGACCCCCCTCTCCGAAAATATCCCTCGCCTGAGCAACATCCTGGGGACAATCGCCCTATTTGGTACTGGCCTGGCCACTTATCTTCTCGCCCGACGCCATAACCAGCCATTGCCGGGCATCTTGGCCGGGTTGCTGGTGGTCACCAATCCAATCACAGTTCTGAGCCTTGGGATGGAAACCAACCTCCAACTCTTCTTCATTGCCCTGGCTTTTCTCCTCTACGATGCCCGGAGACCCATCGCCTGGGGAGTTTCCCTCGGCCTGGCCACCATCATCCGCGCCGATGCGGTCCTGGTGGCCTTGGTTCTCGCTGGATACCATTTATGGAAAGAGTCCCGGCAGTGGCGCTACCTTCCCTGGCCAGCGCTAATATCTTATTTAGCCATCATCCTGTCCTTTTTCATCTATTTAATTGCCGAGTTCGGCTCCCCCCTCCCCACCAGCCTCTCCGCCAAAACGGCCCAGACTTATTTGGGCTTTCCCGACTACCTGGGTTGGGCCTTGGTATGGGGGCCAGAATTCTTAATCCCCGGCTGGGTCTATATCCTTATGCTCGGTTTAGCCATTCTGGGAATCAGAGGGGTATGGTCCGAAGCGAGATGGCTCCTGCCCATCATCCTGTGGGCCGCCCTCCATTCCCTGACCTATGTCTTCTTAGGGGTGGCTGGTTACCACTGGTACTATGCCCCCTGGGCTTTGGCTGGAGGATGGCTGGTGGCTTTGGGGATCCAAAGTCTATATCGCAGTATGCGCCGCTCGACGCAGTGGCAACGGTTGGCCCCTCCGGCTCTGCTCCTCATCCTGGGGGTCATTTTCTACGGGCAGGTCAATTCCCTCTGGCAGGCTGCGGCCAGTTCCCCTGGCCCGCGGGAGAGGCTTTACCAAGAGGTGGGAATATGGTTGCAGGAGAACACACCTCCCGAGGCTACGGTGGCAGTGATGGAGGTGGGAATCATCGGTTACTATTCCCAGCGCCCCATGCTCGATTTCCTGGGCCTCCTCCAACCCCAAGTTGCCCAGGCCCTGGCGCGGGGAGATATTTTCTGGTCGCTGCCCCACTTCCGCCCGGATTACGTGGTACTGGGTAGTGTCAATCCCCTCTACTCTTACTACCTTGATCCGGATAGCTGGTTTAACACGGCATATAGGCCACTCCAGATCTTCCACGACCCAGAATTCTGGGGCAGCCCGATAACCATCTACCAGCGGCGGGGAAAATTGCAACCACTGGCTGTGGCCGGCCGGGAACTGGGTTATCGATTAGGGGATGGAATCCAAATCCTCCGCTACGACCTGGACCGAACCGCAATGCGGAGCGGGGGATTTCTGGGGATTACTTTATATTGGAAGCGTATCGGTCAAACCAACGCTAACCTAAAAATTTTCGCTCATCTCATTGACAACCAGTTTCGAATCTACGGGGCACAGGACATAGAAATCCAACCTTCCGCCTGGCCGTTGAGAAAAGAAATCTCAACCTATCACTTCTTGCGCGTAGAGGAAGACACTCCTCCCGGGGAATACTATATAGAAGTGGGGATCTACGATCCCCAGACCCTAAAGCGTCTCCTCGTGTTCGATGCCCTGGGCAACTCTACCGGAGCGGAGATCGTAGTCCTGCAACCAGTAGAAATTCAGCCTTAGAAAAAACCGAGGGCTCGACCAAGCGAGCCCTGCTAACTTTACCTCCACAATGGAACTCACAAAGAATCCACCCCTAAGAGCACATTGTCGATCAGCCTAGTTTTCCCAATAAAAACTGCGAGGGATAAAAGCGCACCTCGTTCGATCCGTTGCAACTCCTGCAAAGTCTCCAGATCTGCGCAACTGATATAATCGATACGGGCCAATGGCTCCTCTTTCAAGGTTTGGCGCACAATGTTCCGCAGTTGCTCCCCATCCCGCTCTCCATCTTGGAAGGCCTTCTCTGCCACAAACAGCCCCCGACTCAAAGCGGAGGCTGCTTTTCTCTCCTGGGGATTAAGATAGACATTCCGCGAACTCATGGCCAGGCCATCTTCCTCCCGTACCGTGGGGCAGGCCACAATCTCTAGCGGCAAATTGAGGTCCTGGACCATGCGCTTAATCACCAGAGACTGCTGGGCGTCTTTCTGCCCACAATAGGCTCGCTGCGGTTGCACTATATTAAGAAGTATTGTGACCACCGTGGCCACCCCGCGGAAATGGCCGGGACGCAAGGCCCCCTCTAGTCTCTTAGTCAACTCTTCGGCCTGGACATAGGTCTGGAAGCCGCGAGGGTAAATCTCGCCTGCCTCGGGTACAAAGACAAGGTCCGTGCCCTCTTTTTCCAGCATTGCCAGATCTCGCGGCAGATCCCGGGGGTAGCGGGTCAGGTCCTCTTGCGGGCCAAATTGGGTTGGATTGACAAAGATGCTGACTACTGTGCTCTGGCACTCTTCCCGCGAGCGACGGACGAGAGAAAGATGTCCCTCATGCAGGAAACCCATAGTGGGCACAAATCCCACCGGCTCTTTTAATCCGCGCCGAGAATCTCTCAGTTCAGAAATCGTTTTGACTACTTTCATTCTGTTTTCACCTGAAGTTGATAACTCCCCTCCACTGCTTTGACCAAACCCCGCAAAGTGCGGTGGAGAGGAGTATCCACCCCAAGTCTTTCCCCCTCGCGAATAATAGCACCATTGATTGCCTCTATTTCTGTGGGACGCTTGCGCATGACATCCTGGAGCATAGATGAGCGGTTGTCTCGACTCCTTCGGCACACCTCTTCTACCTGGGCGGTGGGATCTGCATACGGGAGGGCGATGCTATCTGCCTTGGCCACCTCCACCGCTTCGGAGACGGCATCAGCGAGGAGCTGTCGCAACGCCGGGGATGAAATCAAGGCTCCATTTGGAACCCGCAGGAGGGCAGTCAGAGGATTGATCGCCGCGTTCACTAGCAATTTTCCCCAGATGACACTATCTCCGTCCTGGCGGACCTCGCTTTCCAGTCCCGCCTGGCGAAAGAGCCGAACAATGTCTTCGGCCCAACTTGAACTAGAGGATTTAGCCACCAAATAGGTTGGACCTTCACCCGCCTGCCGCACTTTACCGGGGCCCAGCCATGAAGCCCCTAGATAAGTTACTCCGACCAGCACTTGTTCGGAGGGAATAACCCTTTCCAAGACTTCTCGATTCCCCAGTCCGTTCTGCAGGGTGAGGACCATACCGTCGCTGGCCAGCAGGCGAGAGGTGGCGATCGCCGCCCGCTCCGTCTCATAGGCTTTGACACAGATTAGAGCCAGATCTGCGGGAGATGCGAGGCGAGGGTTGCTTGTGGCCTTGACTCGAGATTGCACCTCCCGCCCGTCGAGCGAAATCCGGGCCCCATCCGAATTCAGGGCCTCCACTGTATCCGGGTGACTGCTCACCACCCAAACTTCGGCATGGGGAGCCAGTTTGGCAGCGAAGAGAGTGCCCATGGCCCCTCCTCCGATTATTGTCACCCGCACGGTCTATTTCTCCTTTACTGCTGCCTTTTCCCCGACGGGATAACTGTAAGAATGCTCCGCTCCAGGGAATCGGCGGGTCAGAACATCATCGCGGTAGGCTTCTATTGCCTTAGTCATCTCCGTAAAGAGGTCAGCATACTTCTTGACGAACTTGGGGGTGAAGCGGTCGAACATCCCCAGAAGGTCGTGGAGAACCAACACCTGGCCATCGCAGCCCAGGCCCGCGCCGATGCCAATAGTGGGGATGGAAAGGGATTTGCTGATCCGTTCCGCCACTTCCACGGGGATGGCCTCCAGGACGATGGAGAAGCAGCCTGCTTCCTCCAGAATTTGGGCATCCTCCATAAGTCGCTCCGCCGCGGCGGTACTTTTCCCTTGCACCCGGTAGCCACCCAATTGGTGGATGGATTGCGGAGTCAGCCCCAAGTGGCCCATCACCGGAATGCCAGCGGCCACGATTGCTTTTATTTGGGGGGCCACCTCCCGACCACCTTCCAATTTCACTGCTGCCATGCCCCCTTCCTTCAAAAATCGGCCGGCGTTGAGCACTGCCTGCTCCACGCTGGCCTGATAGGACAAGAAGGGCATATCTCCTACAAGCAGCGCATGTTCCGCCCCGCGGCGGACGGCGCGGCAGTGGTGCAGCATCTCCTCCATAGTTACCGGCAAGGTGTTCTCATAGCCCAAGACCACCATGGCCAGAGAATCACCCACTAGGATGACATCGATCCCTGCCCGGTCCACCGCCAATGCGGTGGGGTAGTCATAAGCGGTGAGCATGGTGATCGGCACTCCCTCCCGCTTCTTGGCCTGGAGATCAAGGATAGTCACTGGTTTCTGTTCCATGCTGTCTCCTTTGCTAAATAAAATACCCCTCGGGAGCGAGGGGCAAAATTGCCTCTATCTTTTGCCCGTCTCGGTCCCGCACTGCGGGATCCAAGCGGTGTTTTTATTTTCTAGATCCGGCTCACCGTCCCGCTCGCGCGGGGTCGATGGCATTACATATTATATCACTTTTCTGGACAGTGCTCTGTTGCCCAAACCAAGCACCATGCTGACTACTGATTCATCTCATAGATAAGACGCAATCCCTCCAGGGTGAGCTCCGGCTCGACGCGTTGGATGGCTTTTGTTTTTTCGGCCACCATTGAGGCCAGCCCCCCGGTGGCGATAACCACCGGCTTCTCCCCCAACTCCTGGCTGATCCTCTCCACCATCCCCTCGACCAGCGACACATAACCCAGGAGCACCCCGGATTGCATGGCCTGGATTGTGTTCTTGCCGATGGCTGCCGGGGGAAAAGCCAGTTCGATCCGTGGCAACTGGGCCGCCCGCCGCCACAAACTCTCCGCGGCAATGCCTACTCCGGGGGCGATTGCTCCGCCCAAATAATCCCCCTCTTTGGAGACCACATCGAAAGTTGTCGCTGTGCCGAAGTCGATCACCAATGCGGGCAGGCCGTGTAGTTTGGCCGCGGCCACGGCATTGGTGATCCGGTCCGCCCCCACTTCCCTCGGATTATCAGTGAAGATCCGCACCCCGGTGCGTACCCCAGGGCCCACCACCAAAGGCTTAACCCCAAATTGCTTGTTGACCACCTCCAGAAAAGGACGGAGAAGGGGAGGAACTACGCAGGAGATAGCACACCCTTTGATTGCTCTCGTATCTAGCCCAGCCGAGGAGAATAGATCGCGCAGCAAGACGCTGTACTCGTCAGCCATCTTCTCCGCATCCGTGCTCAGCCGCCAGGAAACCAGCAACTTTACCTCTCGATAGATTCCGAGGACGATATTAGTATTTCCGATGTCAATTACTAGAAGATCGCCTTTGGCCATATCGCCACCGACGCGCATCCCAATTTATGGATCGGAGCAGTCGCGGGTGAAGCCACAGTTGGGGCAGATGATCCGACAGTGGATCTCCACCGTAAGATGACCACACACCCAGCAAGCCTCGACATCCTCAGTTTCGATTGCCACTACCGAAAAATTGCTCTGAGGCAATTCTTCCTTCAGGTCTTTGGAGTCTGCGGATCCCATATTGACTGCCATTCTAGCACCCCTCAACCTGCATTACAACCCGAGGCCAACTAATTTCAAACCCAAAGTAAGATTAGGTCTTGACCACTATTTCGTAGAAGCATATAATGAGATAATAAAATGAAAGTTGCCGAAGTCTTAGAACACTGGAACCAAGAAGATTCCCCACCTTCCATCCGCACCCTGTACCATCTTTCTGGGCTCTTCTTCCAGGATCTGGAGAGGTTCAAAGAGGCCTGGGCAGGTTTGTCCCGGGAGAGACAGAGGAGGATGGCCGAGGGATTGGTGGAGATAGGTGAGACCTCCTTCGAGGTCGATTTCCACGATATTTTTCGCTTTCTCCTCTCCGATCAAGACCCCGAAGTGCGAGCCAGCGCCGTGGAGGGTCTTTTTGAGGATGAGACCCCCTGGCTTCTCCATAACCTGATTAATCTTCTGCGCCAGGATCCTTCCCCCGAGGTTCGCTCCCGGGCAGCGATCGCCTTGGGACGGTTTTCTCGCCTGGCAGAAATGGAGGATTTAGACCCCGAACTTAGCCAGAAGCTGCGAGAAACTTTGCGGGAAACGATCCACAATCCGCAGGAAAACCTGGAAGTGAGGCGCCGAGCAGTGGAAGCCATAGCCTACTTTGGGGATCAGGAAGTTAGGGAAATCATCACCCAGACTTATCAGGACCCGGCACAGAAAATGCGGGTCAGTGCCCTTTTTGCTATGGGCCGCAGCCTAGATGCCTACTGGAATAAAACTTTGATCGCCGAACTGGAGAATAAAGATCCCGAACTCCGCTACGAGGCGGCTCACGCCTGCGGCGAACTGGAACTCAAATCCGCAGTACCCGCTCTCGCCCCGCTGCTCCAGGATGCGGACCGCGAGGTGCAAGAATCCGTGGTATGGGCTTTAGGACAAATCGGGGGCGGGGAGGCCAGAAGGCTTCTGGCCACGGCCGCAGCTAGTGAAGATCAATATCTAGCCGAGGCCGCAGCGGAAGCCCTCTCTCAACTGGAATTCGCCAGCGGCATCCTAGAAGTTCCCGCCTCCGACGAGGAGGAGTAACCTGCTCCCCGGCAATGGGACACTACCTGGTTTTCGATTTAGAGACTCAGAAACTCTTTGACGAGGTAGGCGGGCGGGAAAACTTCGGGGACCTGCGGCTGGCCGTGGCGGTAACCTATGATTCAGCCACTGACCAATATCAGAGTTTTAGCGAGGAACAAGTCCCGGACCTGATTGCCACCTTACGCCGCGTTCCCTTGGTGGTGGGCTTCAACCTCCTGGGTTTTGATTATCCGGTCCTCGCCCATTATGCGGATCAGCCCTTAGATGGCATCCCCACTCTGGATCTGCACCGCGAGGTGGAACGGCAACTCGGCTTCCGTTTGGGGTTGGATGCCTTAGCGTCCGCCACTCTAGGGCTGGAGAAATCGGCCTCCGGGCTTCTGGCCGTGCGCGGGTACAAGGCCGGAAGGCTGGATCTAGTCATCGAGTC
>JACPPX010000089.1 GCA_016190785.1 Chloroflexota bacterium | reverse complement strand
GAATAGAACTGCGTAACAAAAATTTCTTCTCCTCGTTTAGCCTGTAATCAACACCCGGAAAGCGCCACATCCTCGCCGCGGCGAAAATTCGCAATGAGGCGAAAGGGGGTGATCCCGCAGTCCTCGGTCTGTGAATTCCCCATTTATTAAACACAGAAAGGAGGTGAAAAGATTATGAAGTGGTTCTCGCCTAAAGTGCTGGGGCCAGGAATTGCTCTACCCATAATCGTTACTTTGCTCTTGGCCTCCCTAGCCTGGGCAGGTCACGGTGGGAGGTACACCTTCTTTGGGGGCACGAACCTCATCACTGGTGGCGTAGACAACTACTGGGCCATGGAACTGGTTTCCAACACCGCGGATGAGTCCACTGCCAACGATTTCAGTGGCGTCGACTTCGCTCCAAAACCAACTCAGTCCATTACCTTCTCCGATCTTTACCGGCTGAGTGCCTGGTACGATGTGACCGACGATGACTGCGGCGGTGGCTCGCCCCGTTTCCAGATCAACCTGGATGTGGATGGCGACGGTGTCTTCACCGGCTTCTGGGAGGGCGGTAATGACGGCAACCTGTTCGTCTACATCGGCCCTTACCCCAACTTCACCGACTGCGAGCCGGGCTGGCAGTACTCCGGGAACCTGATTGAGGCCACCGATCTCCGTTACGACCTCACCCACTTCGGTGGGCCTTTCTACGGGTCCTATGAGGATGCAGTCCAGCTCGTCGGTGACTATCGGGTGCTGGGCATCCAGCTGGTGGTCGATGCCGGATGGTTCTTCGAGGACGGGGAGCAAACCGTGCTCGGGGATGACATCCGCATCAACCAGTTCCGGTTCAAAGGCCACCCCATGTAGTCAGGCTAAGTAGGATCACGGGATCCCGCTGTGATAGCCCGGCTGAACCGCCGGGCTATCTTTTGCTATAATCCCCCCTGATGGCCCGCGGCTATTTCTGTCTTGTGCTCCACAGCCACATCCCCTATGTGCGAGGAGCGGGGGCCTGGCCTTTCGGGGAGGAGACCCTCTTCCAGGTCATGGCCGGGAGTTATATCCCCCTGCTCAACGCAGTGTATGACTTGGTGGAGGACGGCCACTCCCCACTCATCACCATCGGCTTAACCCCCGTCCTTTTGGAGCAATTGGCCGACCGCCAGCTTTTGCGACGATTTCAGAAATATCTTCGGGATAAGAAAAAAGCCGCGGAGCAAAATACCAAAAAGTTCCGCAAGGAAAACCAGCAGCAATTCCTAGGCCTGGCCCAGTTCTATGCCCAATGGTATGCCGGGACCCTTGATTCGCTCCGCAATCGTTTTCGAGGAGATTTGATTGCCGGATTCCGCAATCTCCAAGACCAAGGGTACATCGAGATCATCACCAGCGCTGCCACCCACGGTTATCTTCCCCTCTTGGATCGCGATTCCTCAATCTATGCCCAGCTCAAAGTAGGTATAGAAACTTATAACCACCATTTCGGGAGAGCACCCCGCGGCATTTGGCTTCCGGAGTGTGGTTACCGTCCTCCATATCTCAAGGACGGTAGGCTTAAACCCGGGGTAGCAGATTTTCTCAGCGAAATAGGCCTAACTTACTTTTTCACCGATACCCATGCTTTGCGCGGTGGGCCTCTTCTGGGCATTGCAGCAGGGGATGTCATCGGCCCTTATGCTTTGGTGCCTAAGCGGATATTGATTGAGCGGCCTTTAGAGCGACCGACAGTTTCGGCCACCACCTTTCGCCCCTATCTTGTGGAGGATACTCCGGTTGCCGTGTTCTCCCGCAATGAACGCACCGGCTTGCAGGTCTGGTCGGCGAGTGAGGGATACCCCGGGGATTTCGACTACCGCGAGTTCCATCGCCAGGCTGAGGAGTCCGGATTGCAGTATTGGCGGATCACTTCCCCAACTGCTGATCTTGGCCAGAAGGATATATATCATCCGGAGTGGGCAGAGGCGCGCTATAAAGAGCATGCCCGTCACTTTGCGGGAGTGATTGCTGTCGAACTCGAGACTTATCCGGCAGAAGAGGGGCCGGGGATTGTGGTCGCGGCCTACGACACAGAGTTATTCGGACACTGGTGGTTTGAGGGAGTGTCTTTTCTAAAGGAACTCCTCCGCATTCTAGCCTCGCATCCTCAAGTGGAGTTGTCCACCGCCTCGAAATATCTGCAGCGTTATCCACCAAAAGAGGCGATTTCCCTCCCGGAGAGTTCCTGGGGACAGGGGGGAGGGCATGATACTTGGCTCAATCCTCAGACTCAGTGGATGTGGCCCCTCATCCAGCGCGCCGAAGTCTGGATGGAAGAGTTGGTGGCGATATTTCCCACGGCCAAGGGCCGGATGAGGCGAACAATAGAACAGGCGGGGCGAGAGTTACTTCTCCTCCAAGCCAGCGATTGGCCTTTCTTAATGACCACTGGCCAGGCTAAGGAATTTGCGACAGCGAGATTTCAAAAGCACCTTTCCCGCTTCCACTATCTGGCCAGCATCGCCCAAAAGGGCAAGGTGGATGCGAGGGATGCCCAATACCTAAAAGAGGTAGAGGCGGAGGATAACCCTTTTCCCGAAATAGACTATCGAGTCTTTGCCCGGCGGGAGGAATAGCCGATTTAAGCCTGCCAGGCATTATTTCAAGTCTATACTTAGTCGGCCCCCAATTCCGCCAAGGCCTGCTCCGCCCGCTGCCTCCAGAAATCGTCGGTAGCCAGGTCAATGGCCCGCTGATAGGCCACCCTGGCCTCTTCCACCTTTCCTAGGGCATCCAGGGCCTCTCCCAGCCGATAGTAGGCGCTAGCCCGGCCAGGAACCAGGCGCAGGGCCTCCTGTAACGGCTCCAGGGCCTCCTCGGGCAACCCGGAAAGCATGTAGGCCCAACCCAGGAGCTCCTGGGCCGAGCCATTATCCGGAGCGATGGCTACTGCCCGCTGGGCGGCCTCTAGACCGTCGTTGAGCCATAGGAGGGTGGAGAGGTGGTATTCTGCCCGCAGCAGGTGGAAGCCTACTTCCTGCGGCGCTAGTTCCGTAGCCTGGCGATAAGCCTCCCGTGCCCCCAAATAGTCCCGCTCTTCCCAGTCCAGGGACCCCTTCTCGGCAAAGAAAGCAGGGTTTTCTGCATCCAGAGCAATGGCTTGCTCCAAATATTCCCTGGCTCTCTGAAGAGCACCCTGGGATCGATAAAGTTTGGACAAGAAAAAATAAACTAGAGCCTTCTGGGGATCCTTATCCTTAGCGGCCAGCAAAGTGGAGCGGGCGTGCTCCACATCTCCCATAGTGAAATAAACATAGCCCAGATAGGTTTCGGCCAGGGTCAGCCCGGGATTTATAGCCAGTGCTCGCTCTAAGGCTTCCTGGGCGAGTACCGGCTGGTCTAGCTCCAAATACTCTTGCCCCAGCCCAGCATAAGCCAACTCCGGATTGTCCTTGGTTAACCCGGTCAGAAATTCTAGCATCTCCCGAGCGTTATTATGTATTCCATAATCCCTGGCTTGGGCCGCCAGGCTCAAGTGGGGTATGGCCGCATCGCCATCTTCGAGGGCGAGGAGGAGCCCCAAGAGATAATGGGCCGGTTTATCCCCCGGCCAAAAGTAAAGTGCTTGCTCCAGCTCCCCCTTGGCCAACCCCAGTTCGGACTTAGCGAGATAGGCCTTCCCTAACCAATAATGGGCTTCTGGATTATCTGGGTCTATCTCCAAGACCATTTGCCAGAAGTCGATCGCCCGATCTGTGTCTCCCAACCCAAAGGCAGCCTTTCCTGCGCCCAATAGGGCTTGGCCATCGGAGGGCTGGAGGTCGAGCACCGCCTGGAACTCTTTTTCCGCCAAATCCCACCGCTCCTGGGTCAGATAGATCTCGCCGAGGCGAATATGGGCGGAGAGTTCCTGCGGCCACTTGTTGAGGATTTCTTGATAAACTTGGATGGCCCGGGTGTACTCCTGACGATGGAAGAAACCTTCGGCTGCACTCCATTGCCCTGCCTTGACTAAAGGCTCCTGGAGGAGAGCCCCGGCCACGGCCAAAAGCCCGGCCAGGGCCAGGCCCCAGGCCAAGCCGGCAGCACGGGACTCGAGATCAGGATCTGAATTCACGGTAAAGATTATAGCACGGTGATAATCCCGCTCTGTGATAAAATTAAGTGTTCTGTGGCCTTTCGGCCAAAATGGGAACTAGCCATGGAAGTAATAACTTCTCACGACCATGCCGACTTTGACGCCTTGGCCTCCATCCTGGGGGCGGCAGTGCTCTACCCCCAGGCTATTCCTCTTCTCCCCCCCAGTCTCAACCGCAATGTCCGCGATTTCTTAACTCTCTATGGCGGGGAACTTCCATTCGTGGGCTTTGAAGACTTGCCACGGGGTCGGATCGCCAGGCTAATCTTGGTCGATACTCAAAATCCCCCGACCCTAAAAGGCCTCCGTACTGATAGCGAAATTATCTTCATCGACCATCACCCTTTGGAGAAAGAACTCAAACCGAAGATGAGTTACCGCGGCGGAGAAGTGGGTTCCACCACTACCTTGCTGATGAAAGACATTATGGAATCTTCATTCACCCCTTCGATGGTGGAAGCGACCCTCTTACTTTTGGGGATATACGAAGATACCGGCTCTCTCTCTTATTTGTCTACCCGGCCGGAGGATTTGCGGGCCGCAGCCTGGCTTTTAGAGAAGGGGGCCAACCTGGAGGTGGTGAGCAATTTCTTACATAACCCTCTCACCAAACTGCAGAAAAAGCTATACCATCTGCTTCTGGAAAATGCGGAATTCCATGAGGTCCGGGGCCATACGGTAATGATTGCCGCCGCCGAAACCCCCCAACCGGTAGAGGAGATCTCTACCCTAGCCCATCACTTGCGGGACCTCCACGACCCGCAGGCGGTTTTCGTCATCGTGGCCAGTGGCGGGAACATCCATCTCGTGGCTCGTTCCACCAGCGAGGCTGTCGATGTGTCCAGCATTGCCCGCGAATTTGGGGGCGGGGGCCACAAACGAGCCGCAGCAGCCCTCATCAGCGGCCATACTTTAGGCGAGGTGAGGGAGAAAATCTTAAATCATCTCCAGGAGAAAATAGTACCGGTAATTACCGTGGAGGAGATAATGTCCCACGGGGTCCACACCCTGCCCTCCTCGGCCACTGTAGCCGAGGCGGAGGAGGCGATGCGCCGCTGGGGACATGAAGGATTCCCGGTTGTCGATGGGGGAGAACTGGTGGGTATCCTCACCCGCGGCCAGATCGACCGAGCGGTGCACCACGGGCTGAGGCAGGAGCCTATCGTCCGTATTATGCACAAGGGCGGAATCAAAGTGTCGCCGCAGGAATCAGTCGAAACTCTGCAAAAGATAATGCTCGACCAGGGGTTGGGACAGGTCCCAGTAGTCGATAATGGCCAAATCTTGGGGATTGTGACTCGCACCGATCTGATAAAACTTTGGGCCTCCCCGCCCCAACCGTCGAGAGCGGGGGAGATCAAAGCACGGATGGAAAAAGCCCTGCCCCACAATCTCCTGGCGGTGTTGCACCAGGCCAGCGGCACTGCCCAGGAGATGGGGTTTAACCTCTATCTCGTTGGTGGGTTTGTGCGGGATCTCCTCTTGGGGTTGCCTAATCTCGATATCGATCTGGTGGTGGAGGGGGGTGCCATCGCCCTCGCCCGGCGACTGGCCGGCGAGCTAAAGGCCCGGGCCCATACCCATCCCACCTTTGGCACCGCAAAACTTCTCTTTGAACAAGAACCCTCTCCTATCGCTCCTCTATCTTCCCTGGACCTGGCCACCGCCCGCACTGAATTCTACGAGCACCCCACTGCCCTCCCAAGCGTGGAACGGAGTTCGATTAAGCAGGACCTGGGGCGGAGGGATTTCACTATCAACACCCTGGCTATCTCTCTTCGGGAAAAGAGTTACGGAGAGCTCTTGGATTTCTATGGAGGGGCCAAAGATCTAGAAGAAAGGTTGATCCGGGTCCTGCATAACCTGAGTTTTGTCGAGGATCCCACCCGCATCCTCCGTGCCCTGCGTCTGGAGCAGAGGTTAGGCTTCCGGCTGGAGCCGCGCAGCGAGGAACTGCTCCAGGGGGCACTCGACCTCCTGCGCCGGGTGAGCGGGGAGCGAGTCTGGGAGGAACTAGAGGCTACATTTCAGGAGGCTAAGCCGGGCAAAACCTTGGACCGGCTCCAGGCCCTGGGCGTGCTGGCCCATATCCACCCCGGCCTGCACTATGAACCCAGCCTGGACAAAATGCTGGAGGCCTTGCCCCAGCGCTGGGAGGAATGGCAGAAAATGGGCTGTCGGCCGGTGGCTAAAAAAGGTGGCGAGGAGTTGGCTATACTTTCTCTCGCCCTACTTCTACCAGACGGCGATACCCAAGCAGCAAGGGGGGTTAGCCAGCGGCTGAAACGCTCCACTGCTGACTCACGGATACTTTTGGAATTCAGCGAATTAAGGGCGCGCGCTCCCCAAATCGCTAAACGCGGCCTGGCCAAGAGCGGCCTGTACCGAATATTGGCTCCTTACCGGACCCAGGTGCTGTTCCTCCTCTGGCTCACCAGCGACTCAAAGGCCATTAGAAACCGTTTAGAACTGTACCACCACCAGTTAGCCTGTGTTGAGACTATCCTGAGGGGTGATGACCTGCGGGAGATGGGCGTACCGAGGGGGCCGGTCTATAAGAAGATTTTGCAAGCCCTCCGCGATGCGCGGCTGGATGGCAAGATAAAAACCCGGCCCGACGAGATCGCCCTGGTGAAAAGGCTAGTCCAAAAGGCCTAATAGACTGAGGAAAAGTTAAGATCAGGGGCGAGCCCATGAGGCTCGCCCCATTTCATTTTTCCTTTACCCACTTATTCGTAGAGAATGTGGACAATCCTGGTAATAAAACTCCTGAATTTTAACTTTCTTACAAAAAAT
>JACPPX010000090.1 GCA_016190785.1 Chloroflexota bacterium | reverse complement strand
GCCATAGGTCTCCGGGAATTTCAGGCGAGTATCGGTGAAAAGGGCAGGGATGGGGATCTGGCCATAGATGCTCTTCACCATGTGGGCGATGGCCGTGGAGTCCTTGCCAAAGGACATAGCGAAGCCAATCTTGGGCTGAAACGCAGCCACCGCCGCCTTGATGATCGCCTGGGAGCGCTCCACTTTCTCATCCAGGGGGAGGAGGCGGAGTTCCTCGGCAGTCCACTGCTCGATTTCTTCTCTCGTCCAGTTGTTCACTAGCAGCTCTATCCTTTCCATATTTTGTTGTCTGGGCAAAACAAAGGAGTATTATATCCAAAACGCCCCACTTTTGCAAATCGGCAATCAATATCGCCTCGGGCTTTATCCCGACGAGATGTCATCTGGCCCTGGATTTGAAATCCAGGGCAAGGGCGGGACCTGCCTTCGCAGGCCGTCACTGCTTCAACAGGCAAGGGTGATAGAAGTCTGTCATTCTGAGTCCCGACGCAGACCCGACTTTGTCGGGAAGAATCTCCCTAGTCCCTCCTTGGATGTTGAGTGGCAATACCCCCGGCTCTGATTGTAGGGGAGGGGCCTGTTCCCCTGAATTTACTCTTTCCCCGGACGGCGGGGGCGGTAGCCGAATAGCCCGCCCAGGGTCCCCGCCTGACCGGCCTCTTCTAAGCCACGGGACAGGGCCTCTTCGTCGGCGCGGGCCCGGGCCAGCCATCTTTCCCGGTTCTCGGTGGGGTCAGCAAATAGTTCCTTGAGCGAGTCGACTTTCTTCTGGTTAAGCAAGGCTTGCACCCTGCGGAGTTCCGCGATCAAAATCTCTATCCAGCGCGAGAGGTTCTCCGGATTGGAAAGGGCCAGCTGGCTGAGAGACTCGGGGTCTTGCTCCGCAAGGTTAGTGGCCTGTTGAAAAGTCGAGGAGACCAGACGGGCCATATCTCGCCAGGCGGGAGAATAACAGGCGATGTGAAAAAGGGCCGCGGCCAGGAGGGGAGGGAGGTGCTCCAGGGCGGTTACCTGGCCATCATGCTCCGCCGCATCCATAAAGAAGGGCTGGGCCCCTAACCCCTGCACCATTTGCGCCAGGAACTGGGCCGCCGCCGGGTCAGCATCTGCCGCCGGAACCAGGCACCAGGTTTTGCCCCGGAAAAGCTCCGCTTGGGCGGCATCTATCCCCTTCCCCGATTCAGAAAGGATGGGATGACCGCCGATAAAGTGCACCTCCCGCGGCAGGAATTCTTTAGACCACTCCAGGGCTTTCTCTTTGGCCGGAGCGGTGTCGGTGATGATCGCCCCCGGCAGGAAATATTTTGCCCCTTTCTCCAGGACCTCTTTTACTCCCGGCAGGGGAGTGGCAATAAAAACAAGCGCGGCCCCCTCCAGGGCGGAGATGAGATTCCACTCCGCCGCATCCACTGCCCCCCGACCCTGGGCCTTTTTGGCCACCCCCAGTTCCCGGTCGTGGCCTACAATTCGAAAGGGGGCTTTGCTTTCCTTGAGAGCCAAACCCAGAGAGCCGCCAACCAATCCCGTGCCGATAATGGTCAATTTCTTGTTTTCCATTTTTCCTCGATTCAAGAGCAAGCTGAATAGTCAAACCAGGGATAGTAGGAGCGGAGATCCTCCTCGATCCCGCACACATTTTCCCCCGAGGTCCCCAGGCAGGAGTAATTCCCGCAGATGGCGAATTCGGCATAGAAGGCATAGGCCTCCGTAGGGTTGTCCTGGTAGCGGGTGCTGAATTCCGCGGCAAAATCCGGGTTTTCCACCGGGAAGTCACTCACATCCAAACGGTTTAAAGCCTGCAAGGAGTGCATGACCTCGTGGAGGATGACCTCGCAGGGGTCGGCGACATCGGTCCAGACCACTATCGTTTTCCCTGTCGATTGCCCGGCATAGGTGTACCCCGGCTGATCCCCTTCCGCGTATTGCACCTCCACCTCCTGGAGCATTTCTACATATTCCGCGAGGACGGGCAGTCGGGGGTGGCAATCCAGGAGCTGGGTGGCGGCATCGGTCTCCGGCTCTCCGAAACGGTCGATGGCAAAGGGAGTCACTGGGGAAGGCAGGACAAAAGTTAGTGGCCCGGGGGTGGAAGTGGGCATCGTCGAAGTTGGGGGCCCAGAAGTGGGCGAGGGTGTCGCCGTGGGCTGGCAAGCGGCTAGTATAAAAATTAGGGAGAATAGTCCCCCACTCCTATACCAACACATTCCTCCTCCTTGTCCACAGATTAGCCCAGGATTAAGGTTAGCAAAAGCCGCACCGGCTCACCCAGGATCAATCCCAAGAAATTAAATCCGAAGAAGCCCAGGGAAATGAGGAAAAGCAGGATCACCGGCCCGTAGTATTCCAGTTGGCCCAGAGCCGCCGAATATCTGGAGGGTAGAAACCAGACCAGCACCCGGAATCCGTCCAGGGGGGCGATGGGCAACAGGTTGAAAACCGCCAAGATGACATTGATCAAGATGGCCACGGAAAGCAACTCATATAATGAAGGGAGGATACGGCTTCCGGCGGCAAAGGGGACCAATTCCAGACGCAGGGGCACCGCCAGAAGGGCGGCGGCGAAGAGGTTGGAGAGAGGGCCAGCGGCGGCGACCATGGCCATCCCCGCCCGCGGGCCATTGCGCAGGTTATAGGGGTTCACCGGGGCCGGTTTCCCCCATCCAAAACGGGCGATTAAAAGCATAAGCGTCCCCAGCGGATCGAGGTGCACTAGGGGGTTGAGGGTCAGCCGGCCCATGCGTTTTCCGGTGGCATCTCCCAATTGGTTGGCGATGAGCACATGGGAAAATTCATGGACATCGATGGCCAAAAGGAGAGCCACGGCATTAGCAATCAGGGCGGAAATGGTTAAGGATCCAAAAAGCACCTGTCATCTCCAGGATAACCGAGTATATTGGATTATAACACAGCCGTTTCCGGGCGAGGTAGCAGAGGGGAAAGAGGGTATGATATAATCCGCACTCAATTTAGCGATGCAAAAAGTGGAGCAGGACATAAGGTTGGGAGATATAGTCCGCCTGCGCAAGAAGCATCCCTGCGGCAGCACTGATTGGGAGGTGGTGCGGCTGGGGGCGGACATTGGGCTGGTTTGTCAGGGTTGTGGTCGAAGAGTCCTTCTTCCTCGCTCCCGATTTCAAAAAAGGCTGCTGAGCATCCTTTCCCCCGCCCGCGCCGAGGCGAGTCCAGCGAAATCCCCAAGTTTTAGCAGGTAGTTGATGGTCGAAGCCCAAAAAGGTTTCCTCCCCCTTTTCCGCAACCGAAACTTCATGCTCCTGTGGAGCGCTCAGGCGGTAGCCCTGACTGCCTATCACGGTATCCAGTTCGTACAGATTGTCCTCATTGAGAAACTCACCCGCTCCAGCATCCAAATCGCGATTATGATCTTGGCCTTCACCCTCCCTGCGGTTTTCTTCAGCCCCCTGGCCGGGGTGGTGGTGGATCGGCTCCCCAAGGCCTGGGTGCTGGTGGCCAGCAATGCCCTGCGCACGGTAATTGTCCTGGGATACATCTTGGCCCTCCGGGTTCTCCCCGAGGGGCTTTACCTGCTTTTGGCCATCTATATTTTGACTTTTCTGGCCTCGGCCATCGGCCAGTTCTTCGTCCCCGCCGAGGTGGCAGCCTTACCCCTAGTAGTGGGGAAAGGCCATAAATTGCTTTCCGCCAACGCCCTTTTCAACCTCACTCTTATCGTCACTCAGATGGCCGGGCTGGTGATCCTCGCTCCCCTGGCGGTCAAAATTTTGGGTGTACCCCGTTCCTTCCTGGTGATTGGAGTAATGTACCTCCTGGCCACCCTGCTGGTATTCTTCATCCCCCGCGATGTTCCTCGCCCGCGCAAGAACTCCCAAGCCCGAGCCATCCGTCGCGTCTGGGAGGAGATAATGGAGAGTTGGCGTTTTGTCACCTCCCACCACCCGGTGTACTTGGCCATACTCCAATCCAGCCTGGTAATCACCCTCATTTTGATAATGGCTCTCCTCGCCCCCGGTTTTGCCACCCGGGTGCTGCATCTTCCCGCTGAAGACGCGGTCCTAGTTTTTGCCCCGGCCGGTATCGGGGTTTTCCTCACCATCATCCTCATGGGGCGATTTGGCCATCTAGTCCCCCGCCAGGTTCTGACCAACGGTGGGCTATTGGCTTTGGCCCTCACCCTATTGATTTTGACCTGGGTATCCGGACGGGCCGCCCGTTCCCCCGATTTTCCAGTTATTACTATGGTCAGCCTTCTCTCATTTTTCCTAGGGGCGGAGATGGCGGCAGTCAACATTCCGGCCCAGACTCTGGTCCAGGAGCGGACCCCGGAAGAGATGCGTGGGAGGGTGCTGGCCCTCTATTTTATGTTCGCCAACGGGATAGGTATTCTCCCCATGCTCACTATCGGAGCCGCGGCGGATACCTTCGGGATCCTGCCGGTGATGGCTTTTGTGGCCACTATCGTCCTCCTCCTGGCGGTAGCCAGTGCCTGGCGATCCTGGCGATACCACAAGCTGCTGCTCTTGGATTAACTCCTTAGCGATTGTCCCGACTTTAGGCCAGTGCTTCCCAGGGTGTGATGTTCCCCATGGTTTTGAGCATCCGTCGAAATCCTAGTCTCTAGCTATTGGTGATTTCCCCTGGCTTGCAGATATGCCTATAATCAGCACAAACGAACAAAAATGCGAGTAGCGATCACTGGGGCCGGGGGACAACTGGGCCGTAGCCTGCTAGCAATCTTTGGCGACGAGGAAACCCTGGCCCTCACCAAGGCAGATCTTGATATCCGCAGTGACCAGGCGGCAGAACGACTTGCTGCCCTCCGACCGGATTTGGTGATCCACACCGCGGCGATGACCGATGTCGACGAGTGCGAGCTCCACCCCGATGAGGCTTTTGAAATCAACAGCCAGGGGACGCAGCGGGTGGCTCAGGCTTGCCAAAAAATCAGAGCACCTCTGGTTTACATCTCCACCGATTATGTTTTTGACGGCCAGCGTGCTGAGCCCTATCCGGAGGATTATCCTCCTCGCCCCATCAATGTTTACGGCCGCTCGAAATTAGAGGGGGAGAAGCAAATCCAGGATCTCCTTACCCAGTTTTACATTGTGCGTTCTGCTTGGCTATATGGCCCCGGTAATAAAAACTTTGTGGAGAAGACCCTCCGCCGTGCCGAAGGGCAGCCGGAGATGCATATGGTTACTACCCAAGTCGGATCCCCTACCTATACTTGGGATCTCGCCGCGGGAATCCGGCGCTTGCTGGCCCACAATGATTATGGCATTTTTCACCTTACTAACTCTGGTTACTGTTCCCGCTACCAATGGGCCAGAAAAATATTAGAACTGGCCGGAAAATCTGATTACCCTCTGCACCCCAGCACCGAATACCAACGCCCGGCCCAACCCCCGCTACACGCCATCCTGGCCAATATAAAAGCCGCGGCCTTGGGCATCACCCTCCGCCCCTGGGAGGAAGCCTTGGCTGCCTACTTCCGGGAGCGGACCTGATGGGCGTAAGCGTAGTCATCCCCCACTGGAACCGGGCCGACCTTTTGCCATTTTGTCTGGACCCACTGCAAAAGCAACTCCAACCCCCGCAGGAAGTGATCCTGGTTGATAATGGGTCAACCGACAATTCCCGGGATTTGTTGTCTAGAGATTATCCGTGGGTGAAAGTGATCCCCTTGGGCAGGAACCATGGCTTTGCTTATGCGGTGAACAGAGGGATCGAGGGCGCGCAGGGCGATTTCGTCGCTCTGGTTAACAACGATGTGGAGGTGGATACCCGCTGGCTGGCCGAACTGGTGGCTGGTTTGGAGCGTCACCCCGAGGCGGGGATGGCCACCCCCAAGTTATTACTCTGGGGGGATCAGGGGGTTATTAACGCCGCCGGGGATTTTTATACCAAAAGCGGTCTCCCCGGAAACCGCGGGGTTTGGCAGAAGGACAACGGCCAGTTCGACCGCGAAGAATTCGTTTTTGGGCCTGGGGGGGCGGCTTCTCTTTTCCGTCGCTCTATGCTGGAAGCAGTGGTCGATGCTGACGGGAAAATATTTGACGAGGGTTTTTTCAGTTATTGTGAGGACGTGGATTTGGCCTGGCGGGGGCAACTCTCCGGGTACCGTTGTGTATACATCCCCACCGCCGTAGCCTACCATCGACAGAGTGCCACTGGT
>JACPPX010000091.1 GCA_016190785.1 Chloroflexota bacterium | reverse complement strand
GTTCCCGCCACCCCCACCCCGGAAGCACCGGCCCTAGGTTCTGAGGAGCGGCCGATCCCTATCCTGTTTGTCCCTTCTGTGGAAGCGGCGGTGATTACCACCGGGGGTGAGGTTATGGCTGACTTCCTGAATGAGGCCACTGGTCTCTTCTTTACGGTGAGCGTCCCCACCTCTTATGCCGCAACTATCGAAGAGATGTGCGCCTCGGGTGGTGATGCTATGGGCTTCATCCCTGCCCTGGGGTATGTCCTGGCCAACCAGCGCTGCGGGGTGGAAGTGGGTGCTGCGGCCATCCGCCGCGGGCTCTCCTGGTACACGAGCATGATCGTCGTCCGCCGCGACAGCGAGTTTGCTGAGTTAGCAGATTTGGATGGGGCAACCTGGTGCTATCCGGATAGCGCTTCCACCTCCGGATTTCTCTATCCCACCTCAATGTTTATCGAGGCCGGGATTGAGCCGGTGCCGGCCATTGGTGAGGGTTGTGGCGGCCACGGGGGAGTAATAACCGCCCTCCTAACCGACGAAAGCGTAAACTTCGGCACTGCCTTCTTCAGCCCGCCGGCCCTTTCTGAAGGAACCTGGCAATACGGTGACGATCCCGAGCCCTACAATCTGGAAGACGATGTCTTCAAGAGCGAGGAAGGGAGCGTTTTTGTCGGGGATGTGGAGGTCCTGGATGCCCGTATCTTGGCCTTCGATGCCGATCCGGAAGTGATCAACAAACTGCGCATCCTGGCCCTCAGCCCCCAGATCCCCAATGACACCCTCTCCTTCGCCCCTGGGTTCCCTGAGGATCTTCGTAGTCAAATCATTGATGCCCTGGTTGCCTTCTCCCAGACCGAGGAGTGGGGTCAGTCCATCGGGCAGCAAGCGTTCTATGGCTGGAGCGGCTTGGAGCCAGTGGATGACTCCTTCTATGCGCCAGTATATGCGCTCATCACCAACCTAGGGTATACCGAAGAGGACATCTTGGGCTAGCCCAACAAATTCTCACCAAACCGGACCGAGGGCGAGAGACACGGCTCGCCCTCGGTTTTCTTGTCAAGGGAGATTGGTGTATGATATATTGATGTAGGTAGAACATGCTCCAAATTGAGCACTTAACCAAGATTTACGATCCCTACGTTTTAGCTGTGGATGACATTAGTTTCACTGTCCCCGAAGGCCAGTTTCTAGTTCTCATCGGCCTCTCCGGCTCCGGCAAATCCACTCTTCTGCGTTGCATCAACCGCTTGGTGGAGCCCACCTCTGGGCGGGTGATCTGGAAAGGGGTGGACATCACTGCCCTCCCCGAAGGGGAGCTGCGCCGCATGCGCCGGCGGGTGGCCATGATCTTCCAGCAATTCAACCTGGTAAAGCGCTCCTCGGTCCTGACCAATGTCCTTGCCGGGCGGTTGGGATACATCAATCCTGCCTGGAGCCTGGTTAACCACTTCCCTAGAACTGAGGTGGGAAGGGCAATGCAAATGCTGGATCGGGTGGGGATCGCCGACAAGGCCCAGGTCCGAGCCGACGAACTCTCTGGAGGCCAGCAGCAAAGAGTGGGGATTGCCCGAGCCCTGATGCAACAGCCGGAGGTTATACTCGCCGATGAGCCGGTATCCAGCCTGGACCCCGCCACATCCCATTCCATCCTCCACCATCTTGAAGTCCTCAACAAAGAAGAGGGGATCACCATCCTCTGCAGTTTGCATTTCCTCAGCCTGGCGCGGCGCTATGCAGATCGGATCATCGCCCTCAAAGCGGGAAAGATGGTATTCGAGGGGCCTCCGGCGGAGATTGACGAAAAACGGTTCAAGGAAATCTATGGGGAAGAGGCGGAGGTAGTTGAGATCAAATGAGCCCTTCTCGGAATTAGCAGATGACCAATCCTCCTAAACGCTCCTTGTTGCGCACCATCCAGTTTTTGCTTGTTGCTCTGGGCGCGGTTCTACTTTATGCCTACGGGTGGCAGGTCACCCAGATAAACCTGGATAAACCCCGCGAGCCACAACGCCAGGCCCACCTTCTGCGCATCATCCGCGGTCTATTCCAGCCTAATCTTGTAAGCTGGGACTACGAGTCGGCCCTGGCCGAGACCTCCTTCAATATCCCCTGTCCGGCCCCCGCCGCTACTTCTTCAACCGGGGGAGATGAGCCCCGGATAGTAGTCACCCCTAATTGTGGCCAGGCCCGGGAGGCAGTGCTTGTCGAAGGCGTTAATTTCCATCCCAATGCCAGCGGCTTCTTGCGTTGGATCCCGGCGGGGGAAACCATCCGGCCCATCGCTGCCCTAGATACGGACGGCCAGGGATATTTTCGGGAAGAGATAACCATTCCCTCCACTGCCCGCGAATCAGAGTTCCCCCACACTCTCCAGGCTGAGATCCGCTGGGAGGTGGGTTTCCCCCGCCCCAGCGACACGGTAGCCATTACCCTGGACAAGATGATCGAGACCATCTTCCTGGCCTTGATGGCCACCACCCTCGCCATACCGGTGAGCATTGCCCTTAGTTTCCTTGCCGCCCGCAACCTGATGCGCAGCATCACCATGCCCCTGGGGGCCTTGCTTCTGGCCCTCCTTCCCCTCCCCCTGGGCTGGTGGTTGGGATTTCAGGTTTTCGATTTTCTCCGCTCGATAGGCATGGGCCTGGTTTCCGGTCGGGCTACCGAGGCCTTGGTCCTTTTGGGGGGCGGACTGCTTTTGACCGTTGTCTCCCAGCGCACTGGCCGCTGGAATGGATGGCTGGAGCCGGTCCAGGGTTGGCTGCGGCTCTTTTTAGGCCTGCTGGTGGGTGGTCTTTTACTGGCCATCCTCGCCGGACTGGGGGTGCGAGCCGGGGAGGCGTTGCGGGGTTTTTTGGGTAACTTCATCAGCACCCTGTCTGATCTCTTGGGACTTTTGCTTCCTCTCTTGGGTGGTTTAGCCGGAGCGGCCATTGCCAGTTCCCTGGTAGGGAGGTTAGGGCAAAGGCTTTTCCGCGAAGGAAAGGGAGCAGTGGGGCGAGGCGCAGCCTTGATCATCGGCGGGCTAGTGGGAGCCATGACCTTAGCCGGCCTGGCTGCATTTTTGAATTTCATCTATCAATTTGCCGAGGGCGACTCCTATCTTCTGCCCTGGGCGATAGGGGGTGGTATCATCTTGGCCGCGGTCAGTGCCGTTAGAGGAGCAGATTACACCGTGCCCTTGGGCTCGATGGTCTACTATGCGGTGCGCAGTGTCCTCAACATCACCCGGGCCATCGAGCCTTTGATTATGGCCATCGTCTTTGCCGTCTGGGTAGGGATCGGCCCCTTCGCCGGAGTCTTGGCCTTGTCCTTACACTCCATCGCCGCCCTGGGCAAACTCTATTCCGAGGCGGTGGAGAGCATTGACCCGGGGCCCATCGAGGCCATAACCTCCACCGGAGCGGACCGGTTGCAGACCATTGTCTATGGCATCGTCCCCCAGATAGTCCCTCCCTATGTTTCCTTCACCATTTACCGCTGGGACATCAATGTCCGCATGTCCACGGTTATCGGCTTTGTGGGCGGGGGAGGAATCGGCTTTATCCTTCAGCAGCAGATCAGCCTGCTCAAATATCGGGATGCGGGGGTGGCCATGATCGGCATTGCCATAGTGGTGGCAGCAATGGACTACTTGAGCGCCATCGTCCGCGAAAAGATCGTGTAGTACCCTTACTTGGCTAATTGCCCATACCTAGGCCGATGGCCACTCGCCGCGGCCTTTTCTAACTAAATGGAAATAGCCGAAAAGCGAATCGTGGTCATCGGCGGGGCCAATCTTGACATCCGCGGCCGGCCGCAAGGTCAATATGTGCATATGACCTCCAACCCCGGCCGGATCGGACGCTGGCCGGGTGGGGCAGCCCGCAACATCGCCGAGAACCTGGCACGGCTGGGATGTAAAGTCTGGCTCCTCTCCGCGGTGGGAGGCGATGAATCGGGGAGGTTTATTATGGAGGCCACATCGGCCGCAGGGGTGGATACCAGTCTTGTGCTAATAGCCGAGGGGCGACCCACCGGCACATACCTTGCTATATTCGATGAGTATGGCCATCTCATCTCCGCTATCAACGACATGCAAGTCCTGGAAGAAGCGACTCCCGATTATATAAGTCAGAATATAGCCCGCATTAAAAACCCGGACCTGCTGGTTGTTGATGCCAACCTTCTGCTGGAAACCATCGAGAAGGTGGTGGAAATAGGAGTAGAGCAAGGGATTCCATTGGCTGCGGCCGCGGTATCCGTAGCCAAGGCTCCGCGACTTGTCCCTCATCTGCAAAGCATCGATTATTTATTTTGCGATAAAAGTCAGGCAGAGACCTTGCTCGCTGATCGCAAGATTTCCCGCCAGGAAGAGGCTATTCAAGCTGCCAAAGATCTAGTAGCCAAAGGGGTGGGCGCCGCGGTAATCACTCGCGGAGGCAGGGGGCTGGCTTATGCCACTGCCAAGGAGGCAGGTAGCCTTCCCGCCCTACCGGCGCACGTAGTAGATGCCAGCGGTGCAGGGGATGCTTTGGCTACAGCCACACTATTTGGAATAATGTCTGGCTGGCCCACCGCTGATTCTCTGCAACTGGGTTTGGCGGCGGCTGCCTTGACGGTGCAGACCGAAAACACGGTAAGCCAAGAACTGAGCCACGAGCGATTGCAGCAAATGTTGGCTAAGCCATAGGCACACAATGGAAGTTTGGGAGATAGCCCCAAAAGTAAAAGAGGCCCTAGCCCAAAAGCAACCGGCGGTGGCTTTGGAGTCCGCTTTTCTCTCTCACGGCTTGCCTCGGCCCCTTAATTTGGAAACAGCGGCGGCAATGGAAGAGGCCATCCAAAAAGAAGGGGTGATACCGGCAACTATTGGTTTCGTCTCTGGAAAAGCCAAATTGGGATTGAGCAATGAGGAGTTAGAGCTTTTGGCCCTGGGCCAGGATGTCCACAAGATAAGTACTCGAGATTTAGCCATCGCCACAGCTCAGGGTTGGACGGGAGGGACCACCGTATCCGCCAGCGTGTATATTGCTCACCGGGCGGGGATAGATATCCTGGCTACTGGGGGTATCGGGGGAATTCACATCGGAGGCCAGGATGTCTCACCTGATCTTGCTACTTTGGCTGAAACCCCTATCTTAGTGGTCTGTTCTGGGGCTAAATCAATCCTCGACTTGTCCGCCACCCGCGAATGGCTGGAGGCGCATTCTATACCTGTTATCGGATACAATACTTCTGAGTTTCCCGGTTTCTATTCTCGCCATATCGGATTGAGTGTTGACATAGGAGTGGATAGCCCGCATCAGGTGGCGGAGATTATGCATCATCACCAGCGCCTGGGATTGCCCTCAGCGATATTGGTCACCGTGCCGGTGCCCGAACCAGAGGAGGTTCCTCGAGATGTGATTCAGTCGGCGGTGGAAAAGGGCAGTGCTGAGGCCAAGGCCCGTGGAATATCTGGCCCGGCCCTGACCCCTTTCCTCTTAGCCCGGCTGGGGGAATTGACCGCGGGGGCTACTACCCGGGCCAATGTGGCTTTGCTTAAAGAAAACTCTCGCGTGGCTGCCCAGATTGCCAAGGCTTGGGTAGAAAAGTGATAGTGCCGAAGATTAGAGCTTTGCTGTTTTTAGGTCTGCTAGTGCTGCTTACCTCTTGCCGGCCATCGGCCCCTACCACCATGCTTATGCCTTCCCCAACCCAACCTTTTCCTTCACCCAGCCCAACACGGTCATTACCCTCACCTAAGCTTCCCCCTCTACCTCAAGGCATATCCATTCAGCCCATACTTACCGCACCTCAGATTTTTGGCCATAGTTTCTCCCCCGACAACAAATTCCTTGCCTACTGGACATTCTCTGCGGAGGAACTGGCTACATATTTTCATCCTGTTTCTCCCCCTGGCACCTTGCATTTCTTAAACGTTTCCACCGGCGAGACATGTGAATCTCCTCAGGAAA
Source organism: Chloroflexota bacterium (assembly GCA_016190785.1). Lineage (GTDB taxonomy): Bacteria > Chloroflexota > Anaerolineae > UBA7937 > JACPPX01 > JACPPX01. Next base: position 11,539 of record JACPPX010000091.1, on the reverse strand, counting down.
TTGAATATGGATTCGGCCACAATATAGCCTGGCTGCCGGATGGCCGGGTTATGCTGTTTGCTGACGGCCGGGTTTTGGTAGGCAAGGCCTGTGGCCAGGATTTCATGGATATTTCTGGTCAGTTTCCTGCGCCCGTAGGCTTGGCGTCAGTAAGCCCGGATGGCTCGTTATTTCTCCTTAGTAGCATGGAAGGTTTCCTTTTCTACGAACCTCAAACCGGAGCGGTGCGCCGGGTGGATGCGGATATAGCTGGCGGAGGAAGTACTTGGTCTCCTGATGGGAGTAGAGTGGCTATCTCTGCTGAGCTCACGGATCCATCTGTTGGATGTGTAAATGGGATCTGTAATGCAGGTACTTGGGCGATAAACGTCCAAACTGGCAAGGTCGAGACCTTCATCCCGTGGCAATTTGAAGAGGGGGAGGGAGGCCTCGCTGGGCCATTGTGGCTGGGGGAGAAGCGATTTCTTATCTGGACAACCCATGACCGGGGCCCCCTGATGGTTATTCTCGGAGTCGGGGTTAGGGAAGTGCTTAAACAATATTTCCCGGGATACCCTGAACTGAAATGTGCTCAGCGGACTTGTCAGAACTTAATAGCCACCGGAGCCCGTGTGGGGGACACATCGAACTATCACTTGCTTCTCTCCGCTGGTACCAATGGAGAAGCCACACAGCACTTTCTATATCATGCGGAAGGCAGCGGGACCGATGTGTTACCTTTTCCTGAATTCTATGGGTTCTCGCCGGATGGGCGTTGGCTGTTTGTGGCCTATCCTTGGCCCGAGCGTGGGACTTCGTTAGTGAACCTTATACTTTGGACTCGACCGGTAGACCCGCTGGGCAGTAACTATACACTCTTAACCACGCGAAGTTCAGGAGACCTAATCCGGGTATCCCCGGACAGCACAACGGTGGCGGTTGGTTCGGATTGGCCAATCCCGAATTTTCAATCTGTTGGGATGCTCTTCCTTTTCTCCCTCTCCGACGGCGCCCAGATCGGATTATGGAATTTGGGAGAAGAGTGGTCGCCCTTCTATGCCTTGTGGTCTAGGGACGGTAAATTTTTGGCAGTTGGGGCGAACCCTCCTTCTTGGGCCGGGGGCTCTCGCCAGGAAGCAGCACTGTTCATCATTGAGCTCTCTTAAACATATTCGGGATGTATAAAGTAAAGGGCCCTGGTGAAACCAGAGCCCTGTTTTGCTTCGCCCGAATTAATTTTTCTTTTGGAATCTGATCCCCTTCTCCTCCGCGTCGACGAGGATGGTGTCCCCTTCCTTGATCTCCCTCTTCAAGAGTTGCTTGGAGAGGGGGTTTTCCACCTGGCGCTGGATGGTACGCTTCAGAGGCCGGGCCCCAAAACTGGGATCAAAACCGGCCTTGGCTAACCACTGGCGGGCTTCGGGGCTGAGCTCGATCTTAACCCCATGCTCTGCCAAGCGCTTGGCCACATCTTTAATCTGCAAGTCCACAATCTTTTCAATGTGTTCCGGAGTGAGAGCGTGGAAGATAATCACCTCATCCACCCGGTTGAGGAACTCGGGGCGGAAGGTGCGTTTCAGTTCGTCCCGCATCTGCTCGTGGAGTGCCGCCTCCCCTTCCCGGTCCCCGGCGCGGAAGCCCAAAGCCCCGCCTTTTTGTGCATACTGGGTACCCAGGTTAGAGGTCATGATTACCACTGTGTTCTTGAAGTCCACGGTGTGCCCCTGACCATCGGTCAGCCTGCCCTCTTCTAGAATCTGCAGCAATGTATTCCATACCTCGGGATGGGCCTTCTCGATCTCGTCAAAGAGCACTACTTGATAAGGACGGCGCCGGACGGCTTCGGTGAGTTGCCCCCCTTCCCCGTAGCCCACATATCCGGGGGGTGCCCCGATCAGCCTGCTGACGGTATGCCGTTCCTGGTACTCGCTCATATCGATGCGCACCGTGGCCTCTTCGTCATCGAACAAGAACTCGGCCAGGGCTTTGGCCAGCTCCGTCTTTCCTACTCCCGTCGGACCGAGGAAGATAAAGGAGCCGATAGGACGCTTGGGGTCCTTGAGACCGGAGCGGCTGCGGCGCAGGGCATCGGAGACGGCAGCCACCGCCTCTTCCTGGCCCACAATCCGTTGATGGAGCCGCTCCTCCATCCCCAAGAGTTTCTCCGCTTCCGTCTCCAGCATGCGGCTTACCGGGATGCCGGTCCAGGCAGCCACGATCTGAGCCACATCATCTTCGTCCACGGTGTCATCCAGCCCCTGTTCTTTCTTCCAGGCGGCCAGTTTTTCCTGATATTCCTTCTCCAATTGCAACCGCTGGCTCTTGAAATTGGCCGCCATCTCATAGTCCCGCTTCTGCCAAGCTTCTTCTTCCTGGGAAGCCAGGCTCTGCAACTGAGCCTTTTCCTCCTTAACCTGGGTCGGGAGGCCGAACATATCGATGCGCAGTTTGGCCGCGGCCTCATCGATCAAGTCGATAGCCTTATCGGGGAGATAACGTTCGGTGACATACCGCTCCGAGAGTTTGACCGCAGCCTCTATTGCCACATCGGTGATGGTCACCCCGTGGTGCATCTGGTAGCGGTCGCGCAGCCCCTGGAGCATAGCGATGGCTTCTTCGATCGAGGGCTCCTCCACATATACCGGAGCAAACCTTCGCTCTAAGGCCCCATCTTTTTCAATGTGGTTGCGGTATTCATCCAATGTAGTAGCCCCGATGGCCTGGAGTTCCCCCCGGGCCAGGGCCGGTTTCATTAGGTTAGAGGCATCGATCGCCCCCTGGGCGGCACCGGCCCCCACCACATTGTGCAGTTCATCGATAAAGAGGATAATCTGGCCCCGGGAGCGCTGCACCTCTTCGATCGCCGCCTTGAGCCGCTCCTCGAACTCACCGCGGAAGCGGGAGCCAGCCACCATTCCCCCCAGGTCAAGTTCTACCACCCGTTTCCCCAGAAGGTTCTCCGGCACATCACCGGTCACCAGTTTTTGGGCCAATCCTTCGACGATGGCCGTTTTCCCCACCCCGGCATCGCCGATCAGAACCGGATTATTCTTGGTGCGCCGGGCTAGGATACGCATCACCCGCAGGATCTCCTGCTCCCGGCCAATGACCGGGTCCAGTTTCCCGTCCTTAGCTAGTTGGCTAAGGTCGCGGCCATACTTTTCCAGGATGCGGTATTTGGTTTCTGCCTGGGGGTCGGTGACCCGATGCCCACCCCGCACCTCTTCGATGGCGCTGAGGGCCTTTTCCCGGGTGACCCCCATATCCCGCAGGATGGCGCTGGCCGCCCCTCCCCCTTCCCCGGCAATGGCCAGGAAAATATGTTCGGTGGAGACATACTCATCTCCCATCCGTTTGGCCTCTTGCTGGGCGGCATCCATGATCCGTTTCACCCGGGGGGTGACATAGATCTGGGCCTGGGGTCCGCCAGGGGAGGGGAAGGTAATCTGGGGGCTGATGGAGAGGGCTTTATCCAGCCGCTCTTGAACCGTGGCCGGTTCCAGGCCCAATTTGGAGAGGATCTGGCTGATCACCCCCTCTGGCTGTTCGACCAGGGCCAAAAGCAGATGCTCAGCATCTAATTGACTGTGCTTGTAGCGAGCTAATATCTCCTGGGAGCGGGCAATGGCTTCCTGGGCCCGCTCGGTGAATCGATCAAAGCGCATCATCTTTTCCGTCTCCTTTTCTAGTTTACCCTATAAATTAGCCTATTTCAACCTGTGCTTGGGAGAGCGATTTATACATCCTATCTCCGCTCACTCCCCGCGGCGGAGCCTCTCCCGCTCCTCTTCCAGTTTCTCTTCCATCCGGTCCATCTCCCCTTGCATCTCCTCCATGCGCCGGGTGAGATTGAGGATAACTTCTACTGCGGCGAGGTTGACCCCCAACTCGTCAGTGAGCCGGGCAATGCGCCGCAGATCCTCGATATCCCGCTGAGAATAAAGCCGGATATTGCCGCGGGAGCGGCGGGGCTGAACCAGCCCCGCCCGCTCGTAGTAGCGGAGGGTCTGAGGATGGAGCCCCACCATCTGGGCGGCCACACTGATTACAAAACATGGCTCATCGGGTTCCAGTCGTTTTTCGTACATTATAGCTTACACACCTCTTGTCATTTCATCCTCGACTAGCCGCGGCGGATTTTGGCCAGCCGGGCGAATAATTCCTTTTCCTCTTCGCCGAGATTTTCTGGGATGCGGATTTTAACTTTGACAAACAGGTCCCCTCTCTTCTCGTGGTTTTTGAGGTTAGGCATCCCCTGCCCTTGCAGCCGGAAAACTTTACCTCCCTGGGTTTGGGGCGGGATTTTAAGGATCACCGAGCCCCGCAAGGTGGGGACCGGGATCTCCCCCCCCAACACCGCAGTGTAGAGGTCTACCCCCACTTCCTGGTGAAGATCATCTCCTTGCCTTTGGAAACGATGGTCAGGAGCCACATTCACCCTAAGGTACAGATCCCCAGCAGGTGCACCTCCCACCCCGGGTGAACCCTTCCCCGCCACCCGGATGCGAGAGCCGATTTTAACACCGGGGGGAATCCTGACCTCAATCCGCTTGTCGCTGATTTGCAGAGTACGAGTCGTACCGGAGAAGGCTTCCATAAGGCTTATTTCTAAGGTTTGTTCCAAATCTTGGCCGCGCCGCACCGTGCTCCAAGTGCGGGTTCTTCCCGGGCGGCCAAAGATGGCTTGGAAGAAATCAGAGAAAGGGCTTTCCCCACCAAAGAGGTCCCCTAGGTCGGCATATTCCATCCGGGTTCGGGTCCCCGGCCCGGCGAACCACTGATTCCAATTGAAGCCAGAAGGATCGAACCCCATCCTTTGCCAGTTCTGCCACTGCGCCCCCAGTTGGTCGTACTTCTGACGCTTGGCTGGATCAGAGAGGACTTCGTAAGCCTCATTGATCTCCTTAAACTTCTCTTGGGAGGATTGGTTGCCGGGGTTGACGTCAGGGTGATATTGCCGCGCCAGGCGGCGGTAGGCCTGCTTGATATCCTTATCCGAGGCCCCGCGGGACAAGCCCAGGGTCTGGTAATAATCCTTGTACTCCATAAGTTAGAGTATTATATTACTTTAGCCCTTTATTGTCAAGTTTCTTGACAAACGATTGTGAGTTCATTATAATATACTATGCAAATTCATTCCTATGGAGGTAAAAATGAGCATCTCACGCTGGGATCCTTTCCGTGATCTCCCCTCGATGCGGGAGGCAATGAACCGCCTTTTTGACGAGGGCCTTTTTCGCCCCTGGGGATGGGCCTACGATTTTGGTAGCCTAGCCGTTGATGTTTACGACAACAAAGACAGCATCGTGATCAGGGCTAGCGTGCCGGGAATGAAATCGGAGGACATCGATATCTCCATTACGGGGGATACGATTACTATCTCCGGGGAAGTAAAGCAGGAGGAGAAGGTGGAGAAGGAGAACTACTATCGCCGCGAGCGGCGCTATGGCTCCTTTTCCAGGGCGGTGGCCCTCCCCGTAGCCGTGCAGTCCGACAAAGCCGAGGCGGTCTTCGAGGACGGAGTTCTGACCCTAACCCTACCCAAGGCAGAGGAGGCCAAGCCCAAGAGCATCAAGGTCACGGTTAAGTAAATCTTTCTTTATAGCGTCAGGAGGCTACTCGATTTTGGAGTGGCCTCCTGATTTTTACGATAGTCGTTCGCCCTCGGACTTATTGGTTAATAGCCAGAGACTCAGCGACTTGGCTGGCGGCATCTTGAGGAGTAGCTATTCCGGTTAATACATCCTCTACGGCCTGTTGCAGGGCTCGGGCCATCTCCTGGGTCATGGCTGGCCGGGTATAGGCCGTCTCTAGCTGTGCGGCCAAGAATTCCCGATATCCTTCCTTGGCGACGGCCATTTCTAGGGTGGAACGGAGGGAGGGTAGCCAACCCGTGGCAGTAGCCCAACTAGCCAGCCGCTCCTCGCTTATCACCCAGTTTATGAACTGAGAGACAGCCTCCCGCCGGGCAGGGTCGGTGGTGAGCACGGCCAGGGTCCACACCCGGGCTATGCTCGCCGGGTTTCCCAACCCGGTAGGCAGTCCGGCAAAAGCGAATTGGGACTCGGGTGCCGCCAGTACTTCCCGGGAACTAATCTCCGCCAGATCTAAATCCCCACCCGCCAAAAGCCGCCATACCTCAGCCGAGTCCATCGCCAGGGAATCAGGGTGGAGCAAACCCTGGGATTGAATCTGGGCAAAGAAATGCAAGGTCCGCGCCAGAACCGCTTGGCTTATTGCGGGTTCTCCCTGCCGGTCAACTACTGTCCCACCGAGGGCCAAGTATTGCAGGATAAAAGCGTCCGCCACCTCCCCTTCCCTAGGTTCTAGGGGCCAAGCCCAAACTCTGGTTCCGGCTAGGACCTCCTCCCAGTCTGCGGGGGGATTATTGATTTTCTGAGGGTCGTAGGCCAGGTGTTCCAGAAAGAGGAGAACCCCGGCACCATAAACCTCGCCATTTATGGTGGTAGCCGAAACCACTGGAGGGAAAAGATCATCTAATATCCCGGGGGGAGTTAGATCGGCTACTGAGGTTAGGACCCCTTGCTCCACCAGGGGATAAATTTGGGAGGCATCGATGAGCACCAGGTCCGGCAGGTTTTCCGGGACCACCTGGCTGGTAGTCAAAAGAAAATCTTGGATCCCTCCCGCCCCATAAGCTTTCTTGGGGAAAAAGTCTACAGTGATCTGGGGAAAAGCCTGAGCAAATTCTTCGAGAACCGAAGCAGGCACCATCTCCGGTGGGGCCCACAGGGTGATGCTCACCCCGGCTGAAGGAGTGGCCGTAGGCGAGAGTTGAGGAGTGGGAGAGGCTGGTGGGGTAGGGGTGATATTGGGCTGAGGAGTCGGTCTACAGGCAACGACAATTATCTGAGCAAAAGCAAGGAGAAGGGTTATCTTTCTGGCGGCCATAGGAGAATTATATACCAGGGTTTGACACTCCACCTTGTATTGTGATAGACCTCACACCCCATGAAGCTTCTGCTCCAGGAAGCTAAGCGTTGGGGGATCAATCTCACCCCCGAGCAAGTGGAGTCCTTCCGCATCTATTACCAGGAACTCCTCTCTTGGCACGAGCGGGCCAGTTTGACCACCGTTACCGATCCCGAGGGGGTGCAGATCCAGCATTTTCTCGACTCCCTTTCTTGTCTGCTTGTGCTCGAACCTTGGCTCAAAGGCGGAGCGAGGGTCATCGACATCGGCACCGGGGCCGGATTCCCCGGTTTGCCCATGAAAATCGTGCGGCCAGGAATTAGCCTCGTTCTACTAGAATCTACACGGAAAAAAGTAGAATTCCTCCAGCATTTGGTGGGTCTCCTCGGGCTGCAAGGGGTAGAGACAGTTTGGGGCCGAGCGGAGGAAGCCGGGCATGAGCCAAGATTTCGAGCGAGCTTTGATATAGCCTTGGGGCGGGCGGTGGGCCCCTTCCCCGTGCTTCTGGAATATGCCCTCCCCTTTCTGAAGTTGGGTGGGGTGCTTGTTGCCCAGCGCGGCCAGGCAGGCAAGCGGGAGATCCAGGAGGCCACTAAAGCCCTAGACCTCCTTGGAGGCCAGATCAAGCAAATCCGCGAAGTGCTTCTCCCCAACCGCCGCGAGCCAAGGTATCTGGTGGTGGTGGAGAAGGTAGCAATTACCCCGGAGAAATACCCCCGTCGGCCGGGGGTGCCTCACAAGAAGCCGCTGGTTTAGCCGGGCAATCTCTTCTGCACTGCCGTGCTTTTCAATTCCCTCAGAGCATCAGTGGCGATCCACCTTGCGCTTTTGGAATCCAACTTTTGGATTTCCTCTGCGGTTTTGATCGCCGCTTGGTTGAGACTGCGGCTGCGTTTGCCAATATTGCGCAGGGCCCAATTGACCGCCTTCTTGACAAAGTTGCGCTCGTCGCCGGCCCCTTTTTTAATGGCCGGGAAGAACTTCAAGAATGTTTCATCTTTGGCCTGTTTGTCGTGCCAAGCCAAGCAGGCCATTAAAGCGAAACCTGCCCGCTTGACAAACTCTTCCCTTCGCTTGCTCCACTCTACTGCTTTCTGATAGGCCCAAGAAGTTTTATCGAAAAGGTTACCGCAAACCTGGTCGCATACATCCCAGGAGTCGAAATCCCGCACCCACCGCTCCATCTGGTTCTCGTTGACCAGTTTTGGGTCCTCGACCATGCTCGCCAGGATCCGCGCCTCGTGGATGCCGGAACCCCACAGTTTCTGGGCCAGGGCATGGTCCTTTCCCGCCTCCTTAGCCAGACTCCTTAAGGCTGGCATCGATATTCCATAGACCTTTTGGCCCCGGATCCCGAAGCGGGCCATCCCCTCAATTGCCTTTGGGTCGCCCATCGCCTTGAGCCGGCGAATAATTTCTTGGTATTGCATCGGCTATCCTTGGCCCCTGCTATCCGGAGAATAGGGGCGGATGGTCCCGGCCACCACTTGTAGAAGAAGGGCGCTTTTTTGCAATTCGGCGGGGAGGAAATGTAGGGAAGTAGTGGTGATGAATACCTGTTCTTCACCGGCGAGGGAGTGCGAGAGATAATCTCGCCGCCTTTCGTCGAGTTCGGAGAAGACATCATCCAGGAGAAGCAGCGGTTGCTCTTTTTTGGCCCGCAGGTGTTGTGCCTGGGCAAGTTTCAGGGTGAGGGCCGCGGTGCGTTGCTGCCCCCGCGAGCCGTAGATGTTGAGGTCTGTCCCGTTGGCCAGGATAAGTACTTCATCGCGGTGGGGGCCATAGAGACTCACCCCCCGCTCAACCTCCTGGGGGTATAAACTCTCCAGTTGCTTTTGGAAAAGGCCGACCCGGATTTTCCGCTCCATGTGCGCAGGTTCCACCGGCCCATCTACTTCGATGGCTACTGGCACTGTGGCCGGTTCTTTCAACCCTCCGGCCTGATACACTAGGGCTAGGGTTTCGCCGCCGCTCAATTGGTGATGGATGCTCTGGGCAATAGGGCCCAGTTCGGCAATGAACCGTGCTCGGGAATAGAGGAGGAGACTCCCCACCTCGGCCAGTTTCTCATCCCAGAACTCCAGTTCCTGCCGCTGCCCGCGACCGTCTCGGAGTCGCTTGAGCAGGTGGTTCCGCTGGGTGAGCACCCGCTCGTATTCCTGGGTGCTACGGAAATAGCCCGGCTCTATCTGCGATATGGCCGTGTCCAGAAATCGGCGGCGGAGGGCAGGAGGGCCAGCGACGATTTCCACATCCTGGGGCATGAAGAGGACCAGTGGCAGAAGCCCCCACAAGTCCCCCGGCCTTTTGCGCACCCCGGCGATGCGGATCCGCTTGGCCAACCCCTCCCCTTCGTTTTCGGGAAGAAGCAGGATTTCCAATTCTACTGCGTCTCTCCCTTGGACTTCCCCCCGCACCGCGGTAAATCCTCCCTCTTCCCTACTCCCCCAGCGCACAATTTCTAAGTCTTTTTCCGCGCGAGGGGAGGTGGCGGTGGCCAGGTAATAGATCCCCTCCAGGAAGTTGGTTTTGCCTTGAGCATTGTCCCCCACCAGGAGAATAGTGCCCGGCGGTAGATCTAGTTCCAGGGAGGGGTAATTGCGGAAATTCTGGAAAGCGAGGCGGGAGAGTCTCACAGGGCGATTATAGCACAAGCGTGCCTTGAAAATAGCGAGGGGCCTGATTCTTGGCCCCTCGTGGCGTATTGTGATACGGCACGCCTTTTCACAGTGATGCCTTGCTTATCCTGGGCGTTCTTTGGCTTTAGCCCCCCTGGCAGACCTGAGCCACTCCTCCAACTCCCGGGCGGCAAGTTCCCGTGCTCCCAGTCCAAAGGCCAAGGCCACGGAGACAGCGATGGTCCCCAAGATCAAGCCGAAGGCGATGATTATGATCTCGGGGGCCAAGCCCATCTGCCGCAGGGCCATAGCTCCGGCTAGGACCAGGATAGAGATCCTCGCCGCGAGGGCTAGAGTTCTGGCTTGGGCTACTTTGCTATCCTCTACCGCCTTGGCTGCGATATTGGCTAAGTAGAGGCCGATGGCGAAGATGATCAGCCCCAGGATCACCTGGCCGGCAAAGATGGTGAATTGGGCCAAAAGATCGGCCAGGAGCAGGAACCCAACCAGCCGCAGGGCCTCAATGGAGGCAAAGAGCATTATGGCTACCAGAGTCAGGTAGCCCACAATCTCTGAAGGGGTTCGCTCCCCTTCCCCCGGCTCTTTGCCCACCCCCAGCCGGACCAGGATGCGGTTGAATCCAACTCCGGTCAGGACATTGGTTGCCAGTCCGGCCACCACCCTACCTACTACATAGGCCAGGGCGATGACCAGGAAGGCGGCAAAGATGGCGGGAAGTGCGGCCAGAATGGAGTTGAGCATGTTGCTCGCCGGCTGGGTGATGGCCTCCAGGGCTAAGGCATCTAGGGCGGCGATGAGCACCGGGATGAGGATCAGGATATAAACCACCAGCCCCAGAAGCCCGGACAGCTTCTGTTCTCCCAAAACCGCGGCCAGCCCTACCTGCTCACTTAAGCCATCCACCCCCACCGCCGCCAAGAGGTTGGCGGTTATCCTCTGCACAATGCGGGCTACAAACCAGCCGATGAGCAGGATCAATCCTGCGGCGAAGAGGTTGGGCAGGAAACCGAGAACATCATCGACCACCCCCCGCACCGGTTCAAACAGCCCTTCTATGGCTAGGGCCCCTAGAACCGCCGGCAGGAAGAGAAGGAAAACCAGCCAGTACACGACATCTCCCAAGGTCTGGGCCAAAGGAAAGCGTTCCCCCTCCTTTAGACCGGCCTGACTGGAGAGTCGCTCATCTATCTTGGCGGCGGTGAGAACTCGAGTGAGGATGAGCCGCAATGCACTAGCCACGATCCAGGCGAAGAAGAGAATGGCCCCCGCCCCGATCAGCCTTGGGGCATACTGAAAGATCTGGACTAAGAGTTGGTTGAGGGGTTCGGTGATAAGGGTGAGACCGAGGGTCTGAAAGAAGGCCACCAGGACGAAGAGCAGGACGAGGTAGTAGACTCCTCGCGCAATCCACTGCTCTATTTCTATGGCTTGGGCTCCTTCTTTCCCTGCTATCCACTGCGCCAAGCGATTATCCAGGGTGGTACGGCGCAGTGCTCCCCGCACGATGTTGGAGAGAACCACCGCCACCAGCCATCCCACAATGAGGATGGTCACCGCCCCCAAGAGGTTGGGAATGTAGGCGGCGAGCAATTGGGTGATTTGCTCTAAGATCTGCTGCATATCTTTCCTCCTTTGAGTTTTTTAACTAGTATCGTATGGCGACGAGGATTCAGCCATTTTTCCTCCTTTCTCTGAGAGAAATGGCGTGCCAAGATATAATATAATTCATTTGATGCTATTTTTTCAAACTTTCTCAACAGTACCGTGTTTTCATCAGTTTTCTTGGTGGAAAAATACGAGTAGAAAAAACTGCAGGCGGGATATTGTTCCCACCTGCAGTGAGGATATTGCAAAAACTTTTGCTACCCGATCACAATCTCGATCTCGGTGAAGCCCAGGGACCGCAGGTAATTCTCGAAATAGATCCGACCGAACTCTCGCGCATTCTCCAGGATGCCATCGGCCAGGGCCTGCTGATAGATGGCCTG
>JACPPX010000088.1 GCA_016190785.1 Chloroflexota bacterium | reverse complement strand
GTTTGGAAGAGGCGGAGAGGGTGAAGAAAGAGGCCGCGGCCCAGGAAGCAGAATTCCAGAAACGGCTGGAGAGTGAGCGGCGGAAGGCCCAGGAAACCCTGGCCCAGGCCAACCAGGCGGCGCAGAAGGCGCGAGAGGAGATTGTGGCAGCGGCAAAAGAAGAAGCCCAGGGCATCATCGCCGAGGCCCGGACCCAGATTGATTATGAACGCCGCCAGGCTATGGCTCAGATCAAAGAGCAGATAGCCGAACTCTCCCTCCTCGCCGCCAGCCAGGTCCTGGGTCGCTCCCTGGACGGAAAAGCCCACCGCCAACTCATCGCTGAGTTCTTGGAAAAACTGGATGGTGGGGAGTAACTGCGACCAGCATCCTGCAACTCAGGAAATAGGAAAATAGCAACGTGACGGATCAAAAATTGCCGCGGGCCTACGCCCAGGCCTTGCTGGAGACCAGCAGCGAGGACTGGACGGTGATCCTGAAGAAAGTGGTAGAGAAGGCCCGCCAAAAAAAATACCTAGAAACCCTCGACGACCCAGGAATATCTTTCAGTAAAAAAAAGAAGAGTATCGCCCAACTCCTACCCAAAAGTGCGGACCGCCAGGTAAAGAATTTCCTGCTTCTTTTGGCCAAGGAAAACCGTTTCTCTGATCTGGGAGAGATTATCACTCAATTTGAAGAGATGTCCCGATACGGCCCTCAGGTCCAAACCGCCTATATTACTAGCGCCGTCCCGCTCACCAAACAGGACCAAGAGGAGATCCAAGAGATGCTAACCCACCGCTTCCCTCATCAAGCTCTGGCCTTCCGTTTCCAGGTCGACCCCCAGATCCTGGGCGGGGTCATCGTCCAGGTCGGGGATAAGGTCATCGATGGCTCCCTGGCCGGGAAATTGGAAGCCTTGCGGGAAAAATTGCGCAGTGGCTAAGCGGAGGAAAATATGGCTTTGCCCTTGGAAGAAATAACCAGAGAACTGAAAAAACAAATCCAGGAGTTTGCTCCCCCGGTAGAAGCCGTGGATGTGGGTACGGTCATCGAGGTGGGGGATGGGATCGCCCGCCTGGATGGCCTGGCCGGAGCCATGGCCTCGGAGATTGTGGAATTCGAAAACGGGACCCTGGGGGTGGTCTTCAACTTAGAGGCAGATATTGTGGGGGTGATCATCCTCGGGGCTTACACCGACATAGAAGAAGGGAGCACCGCCAAAAGCACAGGGCGGATTATCTCCGTCCCGGTGGGGGAGGCCCTCATCGGCCGGGTGGTCAACCCCCTCGGCCAACCAGTAGATGGGAAGGGACCGGTCCAGACTCGAAAGTTCCGCCCGGTGGAACGGATCGCCCCCCGGGTAGTCATGCGCAAAAGCGTGGATACCCCGGTGCAGACTGGGATCAAAGCCGTGGACTCCATGATCCCCCTCGGTCGCGGGCAACGGGAACTGATCATTGGCGACCGACAGACCGGGAAGACCGCCCTGGCCATCGATACTATCATCAATCAGAAGGGGAAGGATCTGATCTGCATCTATGTGGCCATCGGCCAGAAGCGGGCCCAGGTCTCGCGGGTCATGGCCATCCTCCAAGAGTATGGAGCCTTGGAGCACACTATTGTTGTCTCCGCCACCGCCTCCGACCCCGCCGCCCTGCAATACCTGGCCCCTTATGCTGGCTGCGCCATGGGGGAAGAGTTTATGGAAGCGGGGAAAGATGCCCTTATTGTCTACGATGACCTCACTAAACATTCTTGGGCCTACCGCCAGGTGTCCCTCCTTCTCCGCCGCCCTCCCGGCCGGGAGGCTTATCCCGGGGATGTTTTCTACCTGCACTCTCGACTTTTAGAGAGAGCGGCTAAACTCCATCCCGACCATGGCGGGGGATCCCTTACCGCCCTGCCCATCATCGAGACCCAACTGGGGGACATCTCCACTTATATCCCCACCAATGTCATCTCCATCACCGATGGTCAGATTTACTTGGAGAGCGACCTCTTCTATGCCGGGATCCGCCCCGCGCTTAATGTTGGCCTATCGGTCTCCCGGGTGGGAGGGGCGGCCCAGACCAAAGCCATGAAGAAGGTATGCGGGAAACTACGCTTAGAGCTGGCCCAATTCCGGGAACTGGCGGCTTTTGCCCAGTTCGGGAGTGAATTGGACAAAGCCACCCGGGAGCAAATCGAACGCGGGCAGCGGCTCACCGAAATCCTCAAGCAGCCTCAGTACCAGCCCGTGCCTTTGGAGAAGCAGACGATGATTATCTTTGTCGCCACCAACGGTTACTTGGACGATGTGGCGGTGGCCGAGTTGCGGAGTTGGGAAGAGGGTTTCCATCGTTATATGGACACCGTCCATCCTGGAATCGGGAAGAAAATCGCCGAGACTAAGAACTTGGATGACGAGACCCAAGAAAAGTTAAAAGCGGCCATTGAGGAGTACAAACAGATGGCTCCCACCGAGGAAAAGAGAGCAGGCTAGACCATGCCCACCCTGCGGGAGACGAGGAGAAGAATTCGGAGCGTGCGTAGCCTGGGGCAGGTGACCCGGGCCATGGAAGCGGTTTCCGCCTCCAAAATGCGCCGCGCCCAGGAAAAGTCCCTCGCCTCCCGCACTTATGCGGAGAAAGCCTGGGAAATCCTGACCTATCTCGCCTCCCAACCCGCAGCCGGAAAAATTCTCCATCCCCTTCTCGAAAAACGACCGGTGAAAAATGTCGGGCTGATCTTGATCACCCCTGACCGCGGGCTTTGCGGGGCACTGCCCACCAACATCATCCGCCAAGCCATCCGCTTCATCCGCCAGGAGAAGGTCCCGGCCAAGATTATCGCCGTGGGGCGCAAGGGCCGGGATTTCATGCTCCGCTACGGCGAAGGGGTCTATGCTGAATTCACCCACATCCCCGATCTCCCGCCGCTTGGCCAAATTACGCCCATCGCCCGGCTGGCCATTGATGATTTCTTATCGGGGACCTTTGATCAGGTGTGGCTGATTTACACCAAATTTGTGAACACCCTGGTGCAGCGCCCGGAAACCCGTCTTCTCCTCCCCATCCAACCCGCAGTGCCCAAGGAGCGGTTCCGGGTGGAATACATCATCGAGCCGGATCCGGAGTCAGTCTTGGGGGAAGTGCTGCAGGGCTTCACCGTCCTTCAGATTTACCAAGCGATTTTAGAATCACAGGCTTCTGAGCATTCAGCACGGATGGTGGCCATGCGCAACGCCACCCAGAACGCGGAGCAACTGGTCCTGGACCTCACCCTAGTTTACAATCGTGCCCGCCAAGAGACTATCACCAAGGAACTCCTGGACATCGCCGGGGGAGCCGAGGCCCTAGTCAAAGCACGGGCCTAATCAAGGAAACTGGTCAGCAAACTGAGGAGAACATAGCCCTTATCGCAGGAGGAATTATGGCTAAAGGTGCAAAAGGGAGAGTAGTGCAGGTAATCGGGCCGGTGGTGGATATCCAGTTCAAGCCGAAGGAACACCCCGATATTTACGATGCAGTGGAGATCCCCCAAAACGGGTCGAAACTGGTGGTGGAGATACAGCACCACCTAGGTAACGACTGGGTGCGGGGCCTGGCCATGGACTCCACCGATGGCCTGCGCCGCGGGGCGGAGGCCATCGCCACTGGCGGACCGATCAGCGTGCCGGTGGGCGAGGCCACCCTGGGGCGACTGATCAATGTCCTGGGCGAGCCGATTGATGGCCGCGGTGAGATCGAGGCCGAGACTCACTATCCTATCCACCGCCCCGCCCCTCCCCTGGAAGAGCAAAGCACCCGAGAGGAGGTGCTGGAAACGGGGATGAAAGTCATTGACCTCATCGCCCCCTTCACCAAGGGAGGAAAAACTGGGATCTTCGGCGGGGCAGGGGTAGGAAAGACTTTCATTATTATGGAACTGATCCGCACCATCGCCACCGTGCACAAAGGGGTCTCCGTTTTCTCCGGGGTAGGAGAGAGGTCCCGGGAAGGGAATGACCTGTGGTATGAACTGCAAGAGTCGGGGGTCCTAGGAAATGTGGCCCTGGTCTTTGGGCAGATGAATGAACCCCCGGGGGTACGGCTGCGGGTGGGGCTCACCGGGGTGACCCTGGCCGAATATTTCCGCGACCAGGGGAAGGATGTGCTATTATTCATCGATAACATCTTTCGCTTCGTCATGTCCGGCTCCGAGGTCTCCGCCCTTCTGGGGCGGATGCCCAGCGCAGTGGGCTACCAGCCCACCCTGGGGACGGAGATGGGGGAACTCCAGGAGCGGATCACCTCCACCAAGAAGGGATCCATCACCAGCCTTCAGGCGGTTTTTGTCCCCGCCGATGATTATTCCGATCCCGCTCCGGTGACCACCTTCGCTCACCTCGATGCCACGGTCAACCTGGAGCGCTCCATCGCCGAGCAGGGTTTATTCCC
>JACPPX010000086.1 GCA_016190785.1 Chloroflexota bacterium | reverse complement strand
TATTGATTCAGTTTAAAGACAGAAGCTTGATCTGGGTTGAGAGGGATGAGATGGGTTATCTACTACTAAATAAGGATATTCCCGGCTCCGATGGGGAAACCATTCTGAAAATGGAGCGAAATGATTGGGTGGTCGCTGGCAATCTTGATGATCTTGAGGTAGCCCCAAGCGGTAGGAATATAACTATATCTGCTCCCGCGAAAAATCTTAATATCTTCTTGCAGTTCAAAGACCTAAAAAAGGATCGCTTCCGCCAAGATGTTGAAGAACGTGCTCATCAGGGTTGGCTGCAATCTCAAAAAATGCTAGAAGGGATTTCACCCAAACTGAGCAGTGAAGAACGGGAGAAATTAGCACGAGCCATTAGTACTTCTGAGGACTCGGCAGAGCGGTGGTGGAAGCAGATTAATGAAGCAATCAGAACCTGGCCAGCTCTGGAGGTTACTATCGAAGGTCACTTGCCTTGGCCAAGGCCACTTCTTATCTCTCCAGGAGTTACCACACTAGAAACACACGGGCTTTTCGGGGATCTCACTATCATAGGCGGAAAAGCGATTGAGATTTGCTAAGGTTCAACTATTGGAAAAAATCAATCGAGCACTGCCTGACCTCTTATTCTCCAGGCGTTTGGCCTTCCTGTGGTAGAATTGAAGTTGTCCACTCGACCGGCCCCCATCGTCTAGAGGCCTAGGACGCCACCCTTTCAAGGTGGAAACCGGGATTCGAATTCCCGTGGGGGCACCTCCCCGTTTGACAAAGTCCCAACATTATGTATAATTACGCTTTCTAGTCTAATACATACTGGTCGGAAAGGAGACCATCAATTGAGTCCCAAAAAATTACTGGCCTGCCTCACTGTTGTGGGGATACTGGGCGCTGGAGGAGTGGCAGCGCTCTTTGCTGTCGTATTGCTATTTAGCAGCGGGCTGATAAACATTTCCATAACTTGGCCGGGGACCGAGACTCCGCTCAACAGCGAAGCCCTTAATCTCATCCAAGATGCGGCGGTCGAAGCCCTGGTTGCCAAATCCATCGGCGATGAGATCATGACAAGCCTATTGCCTAGCGGAACCCTGATTCTGGAAGACGATTTCTCCGATAATCGCAATGAGTGGTTTGAGTACGGCCCGGATGATTTGGGAAATGAGGTGGCGATCCGAGATGGTGCCTACCACCTGCGTAATGACCCTGCGTCGCAAGGGGATCTCTGGTGGTTCGGCTGGTCCGAAGCCCAGTTGCTCACCGACTTTGACCTGTACATCCAAGCGACCCAAATAGGTGCCAGCGGCGATAATGGGATGTCCGTGCTGTTTGGCATGTCAGACCCCGGCAATTTCTACGAATTTGCCTACTCCGGAGACGGCTTTGTGATGCTCGGTCGATATGTTGAAGGAGAATGGGAGTTCATCCGAGAGTGGGTCACATCCGCGGCCATCATCCGCGGGAATGCTACCAATGATGTGCGGCTGATGATCGAAAACGGGAACCTGAGCGCTTCTATCAATGGGAAACAGGTGATGCGCCGTGAGCTCCCCGAATACGGCGGAGGATTCATCGGCTTTGGCTGTTTTGCCAACAATGCCCCGCAAGCCCACTGCACCTTTGACAACCTCGAGGTGCGGGAACCCGCCGATACCGCAGCCCTGCTCTCCAATGGCCTGACCTTCACCGCCAAGAGTGGCCTCTCGGCTGCCCCTCTCCTTCTGCCTCAGATTGATCTAGGGATGCAGGAGGTCGCGGACCGCATTCTTCAGGCCCGGGATGAGCTTGCCGCCTTTACCCCACCATCGGAATTAGCGGATTACCACCGTTCCGTCCTCGACTGGGCCACCCAACTAGGAACTACCGCCCAGAACATCGCTTCCGGTGACCTATCCCCGAAGGATGCAAGAGCAGCCTGGAATTCACTGCCTGCTGAGCCGGCCCCTTTCAGCCTTAACCTCACCGATCAGCAATCAGCCGCCGCCTTGGAGAATGCTCAGGCAAAGATTGATTCCGCCAAGACCGAGGCCCTTCTCGCCCTGGGCCAGGGAGACCGCGAGGCGGTGCGTTATCTTGATGCCCAACTCCGCGCCCAGAACCATCTTCTTTCCGGCGTACCCTGGTGCAATGGCGACCTACAATGCCTCCAAACCCGCCAAGGATTAGCCTCTGCCATCCAGGGCGCTTCCGGCTATGTTGCCAAAGTAGAGGATGAGCCCTGGCGCCAGGGATGGTTGGAAGCATTTCTCCAAGAACCTGAACCAAGTCCCTTAGATGGTATTTATTTAGCCTCGGTACAGATTACCTGTATCGGAGGCGATGTCGTCGAGCACGATCGCTACCTCTCCAGATTTACCAGCAACGAATCATTTCAATTTGGGGTAATTGGCAACAAGCTTTACATTGGCTATGTAGACCAACCTCTCACTATCGGTCCAGAGGGCCGAGCCGCGGGCACCTGGTCGGAAAATAATGAGTTTGGGAAGGCCCAGGCAGACTTGAATGTCCAGTTCACCACCGCCCCAGGATCCGACCAGGTTCTGGTCCAGGGAGAACAGACCTTCTCTTTCTCTGAAACCGCAGAAGGCGGTAGCTCCGAAATGCGCTGTTTGCATTCATTCACCGCCCAGAAGCAGGGATTGGGTTCTCCGACTACTGAGGAGACTCCAACCCCTGAAGTGCCGGGACCGGAGACCCCCACCCCAACGGTGGAACCTCCCACTCCCACTCCCTCTGCACCAGTTCAAAACTTCGACGGGAGTTATGAAGGCCAGGGCCAAATTTCCTGCCCCAGCGCCTTTTATGGAGGCACGGTAGTTGCTGCCTTCACCCTCCGCGGAAACCAGATAACTGATCACGAAACGGGGGCCACAGCCACCGTTACTTGGGGTTCCTCGGGCCAAGCATCCTGGACCTGGACCTATAATCTCGGCGGTAGCAACATCCGTGAAGAACATAGTGCTCGCTTCTATGTCTCTGGCGGTGAGACCATTGTTGAGGGTACTGTCACCGCCTCTGGATTTGATCCCAAAGGTGATTGCGAGGGCCCTTACACTGGTCATCGTTACGCGCTGTGAAGTCTAGGACGCCCACACTTTCAAAGTGGGAACCTAAATTCGAATTCCCCCGGGGGGGGACATTTATGGGGCGAGTCCCGACAGAGTCGGGACTCGCTCGTTCTAGGTCAAACCAGGAAATGCTAGCAGCGTACCTTAGGCCTTTTCCCGCATTTTGCCCATCAATCGCGCCGACTCTTCTTGCGAGGGAACAACATAAGGGTTGGTGGGATTTGGCCTAATATTCTTTATGAACGGTACCCACCAGCCGCACCGGCTCTTCCCGCGAGGGGGCGACATAGAGGTTGGCTCCCAGGTACATCGCCGGCCGAACCCGCGATAGGTCCGGCACTCCCTCTGGGCTGAAAGCCTCCTCCAAGCGGTGGACCATCACGATCTCCCCTACAAAGAGAGTGTGATCCCCGTAGTCGCGATGATCGACCAAATGACACTCATATGCGGCATAGGCATCCTTGAGGATGGGGGCCGAAATGGCGAGAGGTTTTTCGAGTTCTATAGAGAACTCTTGGAATTTATCCGCCTCTTTGGTGCTATTCCGACCGACCTGGGCAATAATTTCTGCCTTCTCGAAGGGCAAGAAATTGACCGCGAACTCCTTCGCCTCCAGGATCAAATTATGCGAGAAGCGCTTTGGGGAAACAAGAACACCATAAAGTGGAGGGTCATAAGATAACGCCGAGTGCCAGGCGGCAGCCATCGCCGTTGATTTTTCTTTGGCTTTTACCGTGATCACAGCCACGGTAGTGGGATAGTAGTGATAAAGTCGGCCTATGGATATTTCGTGGATCTTCGGCATATTGCATCACTCCGACTAAGAGGCGGGGGCCGGTTGTTTAGCCTCCTGCTCCTGAACCACTTTCTCAAGTTGCTCAGCGATCATAAAGAAAGCCTGAGCGGCCGGAGACTGGGGGTCGGACATCACAATTGGTTTTCCCTCATCGCCACTGACCCGCACCCCCAGCTCTAGGGGCACTTCTCCCAAGAAAGCCACACCCCGCGCTTGGGATTCTCTCTCCCCTCCCCCGTGATCGAAGATTTCCGTCCTCTTTCCACAGTGAGGACAGACAAAATAACTCATGTTCTCTATCACCCCTAGCACCGGAACCTCTAGTTTCTGGAACATGGCCAGACCCTTCATTGCATCCTGCAAAGCCACATCCTGAGGAGTGGTGACGATTATTGCTCCGGTAAGGGCTACCTTCTGCACCAGGGTCAACTGTGCATCCCCGGTCCCCGGGGGAAGGTCCACAATCAGGTAATCCAATTCCCCCCAGTCCACATCGTTAAAGAATTGCTGCACCAATCCCCCCACCAGAGGCCCCCGCCAGATTATCGGCTCCTTCTGGTCCAGGAAGAATCCCAGGGAGATGACTTTGATCGGGCCGGAGGTGAGAGGCAATATCTTGTTATTCTGGGCTTTCGGTTTCTCAAAGAGCCCCAGCATCCCCGGGATATTAGGGCCGTGGACATCGGCATCCACCAGCCCCACCCGTGCTCCCCGCTGGGCCAGGGCCAGGGCCAGATTCACCGCCACCGTTGACTTCCCTACTCCCCCTTTGCCACTGCCCACGGGGATAATGTGCCGCACCCCAGGAATCCCCGCCCGGGTCCACAGTTCTTCCTCGCCACGGGGGCGGGCGGCAGCCGGCCGGGCAGTGGCCTGGGGCGAGGGAGGAGACTTTACCTTGATCTCCACCTCCGAGACCCCCGGGAGGCCGGAGATGGTCTTTCGGACATCGTCCTCGAGTTGCTGCCTCTTCTGGGGATCCTCCGAGGTAAGCACCAGCTCCAGAGCGACCTGCGAGCCATCCACCGATATTTCCCCCACCATCCCGAAGGAGACTATGTCGCGGCTGTATCCCGGATAGCGGACTTTCTTCAAAGCCTCGATAATCTGTTCCTTGGTCAGCTCTTCCGCCATTCTCCCTCTTTTTGCAAAAGAAGAGGCCAGGCCTGGCCCGCCTCCCCTAATTTGCTTTGTCTCTACCTCCTCAAAACCTCGCCCTTAGCTTAGCCCAAGCTCTAACTTGGCATCCTCGCTCATCATGCTTGGGTTCCAGGGCGGATCCCAAACGATGTTGACCACTGCTTCCTTGGCTCCGGCCAACTCCTTGAGCTTATTCTGAGCATCTTGCTGCAGATGGGGCCATACCGGGCAACCGGGGGCGGTGAGGGTCATGTCCACTCGCACCGATTCACCCTCCACCTGGACGTTGTACACCAGACCCAGGTCCACAACATTGACCGGGATCTCCGGGTCGTACACTTGACGGAGGGCATCCCAAACCTTGTTTTCTTCTAGCATTTGGTCTAAATCTCCAGCACTAAAAATATCATATCCGTGATAAAAAGTCAAGAACTTATTACTATGCGAACTTATCTGCTCAGTAATCCCTGAACCTCTATCGCTTTCGCCTTATTCTTTGGTGGAACTGGGTCTTGATCGGCGTGCCCTTAAAGCCAAATGCTTGGCGAAGCACATTCTCCAGATACCGTCGGTAAGAGAAATGCACTAAGTTGGGATCATTGACCTGGAATACAAAGGAGGGGGGCTCGGTACCCTTCTGGCGGAGAGAGTAAAATTCTAGCCGTCTTCCACCCTTGGACGGAGGGGGGTGTTGGTCCACTGCTTCCTTCATGACCCGCTCCAGGGATTTATCGGGTATCTCCGCCCTCCACTGCTTATATACTTCCCGAGCCTCCGGCAGCAACTTCTCAACCCCCTCTCCGGTTAAAGCGGAAATGAACAATATGGAGACTGAGGGGAGAAAGCGGAATACTTGGCCGATGACGGTGATATATTGGGCCCGGGCCTCTCGAGGATTGGGCACCAGGTCCCATTTATTGACCGCTATGACCAGCCCTTTTCCGGCATCCCACACATATCCGGCAATATGCGTATCTTGGGCCAGGATGCCCTGTTCGGCATCCAGAAGTAGAACCGCCACCTCCGCGCTCTCGATGGCCCCCAGCGCCCGGATTACACTGTATTTCTCAATCCCCGGCTGGATCCGCCCCCGGCGGCGGATTCCCGCGGTGTCTACCAGGGTTATTTCCTCCTTATTCCAGTCAAAGGTGATGTCCAGAGCATCCCGGGTGGTTCCCGGCCGGGCGTGAACAATTGCTCTTTGCCTACCTATCAATCTGTTGAGGAGGGATGACTTCCCGACATTGGGTCGGCCAACAATTGCTATGCGAACTCCCTTTCTCTTTTCCTCCACCGCAGATGGAAGAAGACTCACAACTTCATCCAGGACTTCCCCCACTCCTTGCCCATGAAGAGCAGAGATGGGACGAGGATCTCCCAGACCCAAGGCGTAGAATTCGCTACTTGCCGCCGGCCCACCTTTCCCCTCGGCTTTGTTGGCCACTAGGATCACCGCCCGTCCGCTGCGACGCAAGATGTTGGCAATCTCTCTATCCTCGGGAAGAATCCCGCTCTGGGAATCAACCACAAATATGATCGCTTCTGCTTCCTGGATCGCCACTTCTACTTGCTCCCGCACCGCCCGCAGCAGCGGATCCTCTCCCCAGGTTACCAGCCCCCCGGTATCGACCAGGGTAAAGCCTTTCCCTCGCCAAATAGCGGGAGCATAAACTCGGTCGCGGGTTGTCCCCGGCTCTGGGGAGACAATGGCCTCCCTCTTTCCCACCACGCGGTTGAAGAAGGTCGATTTCCCCACATTGGGGCGGCCGACAATAGCCACCAAGGAGCTCATCCGCAAATTCTGGGGGCCACTACTCAGAGGAGGTGAGGATTACTTCTAACTGGGAGGGAACCACACTCTGCACTTGCAGAGTTTCTGGGACCTCCACCCGCGGAGTAAGCCGATAAGTTCCCGGACCCAGACGGGAAAGATCCAGAATCACCTGCACATCACCCGGACCCAAGGCCTGCAGCTCGGGGAGAGGGCCGGAGATAATAACTTCCACCGTGTCCGGAGAGAACTCCGCCTCCAATCCCTCCCCCAATCCGAATAGGGTAGGAGTCACCTGAACGGTTTGCCCGCCCAGAACCGGAGAAATTTCAATAGATAAAAGAACCGTCCTGCTTCCCAGAATTTCTAAGCCACTGGGGAGGAGGAGTCCGATGTTGATTTCTAGCTCCCCAGTGACCCCTTCTACATCCAATGGCTCCGTTTCTATGAACCCCGGCAACCGCTCCACCACCAATGGATCACCGAAAACAGTAACCGTTGCCGGCGAAACCTGCAGGCTGGACACCCAATATCCAGAGGGCACCGGCCCGCTGATCAACGGCTTGACCGCCACCTCGCGGTATCCCAACCGCGCCTCGATAGGTACCTGCACCCGGACAGCGGCCGGGTTGAACTCAAGATTATTAATAGCATTTCCTTCACCGTCCAGCGCGATCAGAGGATATTCCCCCTCCACCGTTGACCTTTCCCCGGCTAATGAAACTTCCGCCACTACTTGGAGGACTTTCTCGACCAAGGACTGGGGGCCGGTGATGACCACTACTGGGGGGGTGACCACTGGCTCTCCTAGAGCGAAACCGGGTGGTTCATCCCACTCTACTTTGACTTCCACTGTTATTTGCTTTTCCCCCCGCCGATCGAGAGCCACGGTTATTTCCGGGGGAGAAACCTCTACCACCCTCACCAGCCCAATCCGACTATCCACTCTTACCCGAACTCTATAGGAGCCCACCCCCCGCCCCTGGAGGTCGAGGTAGGCTTCGAAATCCGCCTCCCCTAGGCCGGCCAGCACCCTTTGTGGAGCCCGGATCACAATCTGCACCGCTTCCGGCAAGGGATCGACCAGCACCAGATCGCTTTCCAGATTTCTTACTTGGAGGGGGATGGGCAGCGGGAAGCTGGTAGTGACAAAAGAGGCTTGCTCTACCGCCGCCACTACCCAGACGGTGATCCCTAATAAGAGGGCCATGCCTGCTGAGCCCGGGTCGATAAGCAAAGCGCGCGGGATGCGGATCTTCATGGGCTCAAAAAGCGGGGAAGTTTAGTTGGTTCCGGCCGATAAAATAACTGAAGTAACTTGCGCAGTCGATCGTCATCCAGATGACGGATCATCCTCCCCTGACGGGCCAGGGAGACCACTCCCGTCTCCTCCGAGACCACAATCGCCAAAGCATCCGTCTCCTCGGTGATCCCCACTGCCGCCCGATGGCGGAGCCCCAGCCGCCGCTCCAGCCGATAACTTTGACTGAGGGGCAACACAGCGTTGGCGGCAACGATTTGGTTCTCACGGATAACTACCGCCCCATCGTGGAGCACTCCTTGGGGTTCGAAGATACTCAGGAGAAGCTCGGTGGAAACCTCGGCATTGATGCGCAACCCAGTTTCTACATATTCTTGCAGTCCGGTATCCCCTTCCAGAACGATAATCGCCCCCTGCTTTTTCTCCGAAAGGGTCCGTATGGCGCGGGCGATGCTGCGGATAATCTTGAGCATCGTCTCCTCTGGGGAGGGTCTCCGCCCCAAAATGGCTCCTCCCCGCCCTAACCGCTCCAAAGCTCGGCGGAGTTCCGGCTGAAAAATTACTGGTATGGCGACAAGCAATGCCGGTAAGATAGTGCGGATCAACCAGTTAAAAGCGGTCAGGGAAAGGAGTGTGGATAACAGAGCCACCCCCACCCCCAGGACCACGATCCCCCGCAGGAGCTGGATGGCGGGAGTGCCCCGCATGAGGAGCAGCAGCCCGTAGAAGATCAAAGAGACGAGTAGGATATCAGGGATGCTCTCCCAGCTTATCTGCGTCAAAATCCAGAGGACATCGGCCACTTTTTATCTTTGCTCCTCATCCCGCGAGAGTTCAGTCAGCAACTTGCGGTATTCCTCCACATTCTCCGGCTCCAGGGCGATGATCCGCTCAATGGTTTCCCGAGCCTTATCCCGCCTTCCAGCATCTAATTGCATACCCCCCAGGGCATCCAAGATGGGTACCGCTCGCGAGGCCATCCCCAGCCGAATATAGGCCGCGGCCAATCTTTCCCGCAGGGCCATCCCTATCTCATCCGTTTCGGGGTGGGCATCCAGGAGCCGCTGTAAAAGTTCTGCGGCCTGGCCCATCTCCTCCCGTTTCTCATAATGGTCCAAAATCTCATCCAGTTCTTTGCGGGCAGCATCAGGGTCACCCAACTGCAGATGGAGAGAGACCAGGGCGCCTCTTGCCTCCTCATTCTGGGGGGCAAGTTGTTTTACCTCGCTATAAAGGGCCAGGGCATCTCGCCAGGCGCCCAGTTGGTTCTGGAGATCGGCCAGGCGATGCAAGAATTTGGCCCGCCACTTCACAGAGTCGGTGGTCTCATTCGCCAACTCCAACCCCTCGCGGTAGGCCCGCAGGGCATCGTCACTTCTTCCTAATTGCTCGTAGGTTTGTCCCAGGTTTAGATATCCTTCCAGAGCCTCTTCCATATTCCCTTGCTCAGCCAAGAGATCAAGAAGCTTCCGTTGGATCCCCACTTCCTGAGGGGCCAAAGCCATTGCCCGGGCGTAAGCTGCGCGAGCGCGCTCATTATCGGAACGGAACTGATAGGCGCGAGCGATGTTCACATACTTTTCCACTGCCTCTCCAATTCTCCCTCCCTGGGCTAGGATCTCCGCGGAGAGGGCATGGAGGGGCAGGTAATCACCCCAGATCTCTACCGCCCGATGGACTTCTTCCAATGCGGTGAAATATTCCAGTTTCTCCAGTGCTGCCAAGATCTGAGCAAGGGTGGCCATAAATTCCTCATCCCGCGGCAATTCCAGCACCTCGGCGATAGGGATGGCTATCCCGGTGGCGGCCAGGGCATCCAGATGGCGCCTCATTCCGGAAATTACACTCTCCCAATCCTCACTCCCCATCAGCCCGGAGAGCCGGTAGGCCATACGCCGCACCATCCTACCGCCTCGCGATTCATGGTATTCCCGTTGCAAAACTTCATAGGATAGGCGGAGCAAGGGAACTTGGGCCGGGGAAGCAAATCCCAATTCCAAAAGTTTTAGTGCATCAAGTAAATAGGGCAGCGCCTCCTGCGGGCCGCTTTTCCCCAGGAAGCATTCGCCCAGGGCATGATTGATCGCCGGGGCATACTCCGAATCGGCGTGGCGGGCAAGGAGTTCCTTGGCTTGGGCACAATCCCCCATCCTGGCGTAGAGAAAACCGCGGGCGATCTCAATCTCCTCCAAAGCCAAACTTCCGGAGAGGGCCTGCGCATATTGGCGCAAAGCCTCACTCAACTTTCCCTCTCGCTGGAGATCCAGGGCTTGGCGGAGGGATATAACCTCGGGGAGCCGCTCCCCCGGAGCTTCCAGCCAGGAAGACTCCTCCTGCCTAATCAGCTCCCGGATCCTACTTTGCAGTGCCGCCAAACCTTCTGTGGCTGGTCCCGGGGGACCGGCCAGTCCCATTTCTTCGGTGGGGGAAATTGTAGATTCCACTTGGGAAAGGCGAAGCAGGAGTTGACGGGCCTCTTCATTCTCCCGATCAAGCTGGATAGCCTGGCGGACAAATTCCATTGCCCTCTGAATTTCGCCGTCCTCTTGCAAAAGCTGAGCCAGGCGGACATACCGCGAGGCCCCCTCCCGCGGGTCTCCTTGGGCGATATATTCCTGGGCTAAGCGCTCCAGGGCCAGCCGATTACTGGGATCCAGCCTCACCGCCTGCTGTAGAGCCTCTAATAACCCTGTTTCATCCCCTCCCTCTTTGAGGAGCTCGGCAAGGGAGAGCAAGGCTTCTTGGGCCTCCCGAGTACGGCCCAGCCCGAGATAGATCTCTACCAAACGCCGCTGCGCGGCAAGGTCTTGGGGCTGGAGTTCCACAACCTGGCGGTAGGCGCTTAGCGCTTCCCGCAGCCTCCCCGCCCGGAAAAGGACCCAGCCCATGGCGCGGTGCGTTTGAGGGTCCTCAGGAAACTCCTCTGCTGCCCTCCGGTATTCCTCTGCGGCTCGCTGCCAATCCTCTTCCCAGGCGTGGCTGTGGCCCTTTTCCAGGGCAAGTTCATAGACAGTTTTGTTTCCAGACACTACAACTCCTCAGGACGGAGGAGGCCGACCAGGATGGCCTTTTGCAAATGCATCCGATTCTCGGCCTGATCGTAAACGATGGAGAGGGGACCCTCCAGGATCTCAGAGGTGATCTCTTCTCCGCGATGGGCAGGAAGGGGGTGCATGACCAGGGGTTGGCCCTCACTTTTCTCCAAGAGTTGGCGATTTATCTGATAGAGGGTAAAAATCGGTTTCCTTTTTTCTCTTTCCTCTTCCTGGCCCATGCTCGTCCAGACATCGGTGTAGATTACATCCGCTCCCTGCACTGCGACTAAGGGATCATTCGTGATCTCCATTCGGCTCCCGCTGGCTTGGGCCAACTCCTTAGCCCGGTCCTGGGCTTTGGCGTGGGGCTCAAAACCCCGCGGAGTGGCGACCGAGATGTCCATACCCACCAGGCCGGAGGCGAAAAGGAGAGAGTGGGCCACATTGTTTCCATCCCCCACATAAGCCAATTTCAATCCTTTCAGCCGCCCAAACTTTTCGTGGATTGTGAAAAGATCACTTAGCCCTTGGCAAGGGTGACTGTAGTCGGAGAGAGCATTGATCACCGGCACCCTAGCCCGAGCGGCCAGTTCTTCGATATCCGCATGGGCAAAAACCCGGGCGAGGATGATATCCACATACCGGCTCAACACCCGCGCCACATCGGCCACTGGCTCCCGCTGCCCCATCTGCACTTCCTGCGGGGAGAGGTATAAAGCCCGACCACCCAGTTGCCCCATCCCTACTTCAAATGAAACCCGGGTGCGGAGCGAGGGCTTCTGAAAAATCATGCCCAGAGTTTTCCCGGCGAGGAGCGGGCTATTGCCTCCCATCCGCCACTCTTCTTTCAATCGCGACGCCAGGGCCAAAAGTTTTTGTACTTCTTGGGGAGTGAGATCACTCAGACTGACGAAATGCTTCATCAATGCCCTCTCTAGAGAACACCCTACAAGGGAAAGCGTTTCAAATATTCAGTATAGCACAACAAAGTTGTCTTGACGAGATAAATCCGTGGCAACAGAGACTACATTGCATGTCTATGAGACAAGGATTAGAGAAAAGTAACATCACCTAGAAGTTTACAGTCGCAAAACGGGCACAACATTAAGTTGCGACCACCTTCAGATCTGCTGACTTTTTTGCGCAATTCACTTATCCACATTTCTTTACCTACCAGTGTACTTATGTCTAATCTGCAACACTTTCTTATGTAATTCCATCATTATGTAAAACACCCACTAGCATTTAGAGGTTCCGATTTCTTATGTTTATATACTTTATTGCTTGTGGATAACACAGATCGCTACATGTGGGTCTACTTCGCAACAAAAAAGGGTGGCATCCGCCACCCCCTTCCCCAAATCAGATGTGGTCTGGATATATCAGCGACCAGCGCGAAGCAGGGCTCGAGTCATTTGTCGCAGGTCCCCCAGATCCAATGGCTTGGTCAGGATCTCATCCGCCCCCGCCTCGCGAGCCTTTTTCATATTCGCCTCACTGGAGTAGGCGGTGACCGCTAACACCTTAGTGCCCCGGCTGCGAGGATCGTTCTTGATCCGCCGCGTAAGTTCAAACCCATCCATCTTGGGCATTACCAGGTCGAGAACAACCAGGTCGGGCTGGAAACTGGCCATCTGCACTCCCGCCGCGTAGCCATCGCTGGCGGTGGCGAACCGGTATTCCGGGTCATCCTTCTCCAGGGCCTTTTGGATAACCCCCACCGTCTGGGTATCATCGTCGACGATGAGAATCCGTCCCTGGCGGATAGATAGAAAATCCTCGTCGATAGGGATATTTTGTCGCTTTAAGAACTCTCGAAAATCTTCAACCCGGATGCGGTAATGCCCTCCTGCGGTAGTATATGCCTTGAGTTTCCCGGCCTTGACCCAATTGAATACCGTGGCCGGACGTACTGAACAGTAATCCGCCACTTGCCCAGTTGTCAGCGCTCGTCTTCTTTTTGCCATTCCGTTTTTACCCCCTCCGAGGTTTTTGAGGTTTTTTCCATTCAAATATACCATACTAATCTTGGCTTGTCAATCCCCCGATATCTCTCATGTCAAATGCGACAAATCCGATGATAATAGGGCCTGCCGCCTGAGGTCGAGGCTAATGCCAATCCCCTCCTCGGGCCCCCTTTGCGGAGAGGCACAGGGTGAGGGAGGATGCCTGTCCCGACTTTAGTCGGGATCATCCTGACCCCGACACAGTCGGGGGAAGGATCTAGACACCGCTTCCCTCAGTGTTCCGCCTCTCAACTGGCGAACCTACTATCTTCCTGAGCGGCTTCCCTACTACGACACGCGCCAGCGGGTCATCCCCGAAGTGGCTCAGCCGCCCCTCCCCTTTCGCCACCATCGCTCTTGAGCTACCCCTTCGCCGATGAGCTTACGGCTCATCGGCCCCAGATGCTGATTTATCCGCCGGCTCAGCCGCCCCCGTAGCCAGTAGGCCTTGACCAGCATATAATCAAAAACAATGTCCGTCTATCAAGTTATTCTTCCCGTTTTTCAAGGGCCCCTAGACCTCCTGCTCCATCTCATCCAGGAGCAGGAGTTGGAGATCACCCAAGTCTCCCTAGCCACGGTTACGGATCAGTATCTCTCCTATTTAAGCCAGGTGGAGAAGATCCAAGTTGAAAACCTGGCCGAGTTTATTTTGGTAGCGGCGCAACTCCTGCTTATCAAGTCCCGCGCCCTCCTACCCCGCCCCGCGGTGGAAGAAGAAATGGAGGAGGATATAGGGCAGGAATTAGTACAAAAGCTATTGGAATACAAAAGGTATAAAGCCGCCGCCCTGGAACTCCGCGCCCGTGAAAATGAAGGGTTGCGGGCCTATCCTCGTATTGCACCCTTCCCCGAAAAAAAGAAGGGCTTGCCTCTGGAGGGCATCTCCCTCCAGGACCTGGCCAAGATGGTGCAACTGGCTTTTAAGTTTCCGCCCCTGGCCTCCGCCGATGAGGTCGTGGCCCCCCTGAAAATCACCCTCCCGGAGAAAATAGCGGAGTTGAAGAAATTGATGGTCCGCAAAAGAGAGTTGAGTTTCCGCAGCCTCTTGGCCGGGGCCACCTCCCGCCTGGAAATCATCGTCACTTTCTTAGCTATCCTGCAACTGATCAAGGATCGCAAGATCTCCGTCCGCCAGGATCAACTCTACGACGATATCCTCATCTTTCCCCGCCGCCGCGCCCGCGCAGCGTAAAATATAAACTGGCCCTGGATTACAAATCCAGGGCCAGTGATCGACATTTACCTTAGCCGCGAAAGCCAAATCCAAGCCAGTATCGCTACTCCGGCTCCTGATAAATCCCAGGCTATATCCCCTATGTCCGCAGTGCGGCCCGGGACAAAGGCCTGGTGCAATTCATCGCTCGCCGCATAGAGAGCCACAATAGCGATTGCCCATAGCACTGCACTTCCTACATCCACCCTCCCCGACTGATACACTGCTCGAAGGAGGAGCAAAGCCAAGACTCCGTACTCGAAAAAGTGGCCAAAGGTGGAAAGCAAAGGATTGGGAGGCCCGGGAAGTTCCGGTTGAGAAGAAACCACAAAGATGAGGGCCATCCAGGCCCCCACTGGAACCCAACGAGTCAAAATCGTCTTTGTCATCACCACACCTAAAGTTTGCCCAAGAACCTAATCTCTGACCGATCCGCCTTCTCAGCATAACCTTCGTGAATCAGGATAGGCCCAACATATGAAGCGATTGCTACTGGAGAAACGTTTAATCCTAACCATTCTCCGAGGCTGCCTTTTGGACGATTATCCCTTGATGTTCCAATATCTACAGTTTTAAGGTCAAAGCTTTTGAGCAAAGCAGTATATTGATCCGCAGACACCCTGATTGACCAGCTTTTTCCATAGACAATTGTTGTGCCTTCTTTAGCGGAACCGGTATAATTAAACGTCCGGCTTCCACTCACAGTGGTCACATAGCACCTCCTACCTCCATAATAACAAAAACAAAAGAGAGGGGC
>JACPPX010000087.1 GCA_016190785.1 Chloroflexota bacterium | reverse complement strand
GTCCAGGTCGCCGTAGAGGGTGAGGGCCAGGGTGCGGGGGATGGGGGTGGCGCTCATCACCAGCAGGTGGGGCTGAGTCCCTTTTTCGCGCAAGGTCTGGCGCTGCCGCACCCCGAAGCGGTGCTGCTCGTCAATAATCACTAGTCCCAGGTCATGGAACTCAATCCCGGCCTGGATCAGGGCATGGGTGCCGATGATGAGCTGGGCTTCTCCCCTTGCTATCTCGGCATACGCCTCTTGCCTTTTCTGGGGCGAGAGACTTCCGGTTAGCAAGAGGATTTTTACTACTCCGTTGCTCTCGTTCTGGGTATAAAGTTTCTGCAAGGTAGCGAAGTGCTGTTCGGCCAGAATCTCGGTGGGGGCCATAAGCGCGGCTTGGATGCGGTTGCTTACGGCCACAAGCATAGCCGCGGCGGCGACCACGGTCTTGCCCGAGCCCACATCGCCTTGCAAGAGTCGGCTCATCGCTCGGGAAGTTTGCATATCATCCAGGATCTCGGCCAACACCCGTTCTTGGGCCGTGGTCAAGGAAAAGGGAAGTGATTTTTTGAAAGAATCCAGTAATTTTTGATCGACTAACATTGCCCGGCCATTGGCTGCTTTCCATTCTTGTCGCTTTTTGAGGACGCCGAGTTGGATGGTCAGGAACTCGTCGAAGGTCAGGCGGCGACGGGCGGCGTGAAGCAAATCCCAACTTTCGGGAAAGTGGATGTTCTGAATAGCCTGGGAAAGAGCGAGAAGTTTTCGGGGGCGGAGGATTTCCTCGGGCAACGGGTCGGGGAGGCGGGGGGCGAGAGCATCTACCCCTCTTTTGATCGCTCTCCGCAGCCAACGGGGGCCAACCCCTTGGGTCAAGGGATAGACTGGAACCAACCGGCCGGTATGGATTAGCTCTTGATCCACATTCTCCCAGGAAGGCTGGACCATGGTCAGTCTCCCCCGGTACTGGGTGACCTGGCCACTGAACACGAATTGGTTTCCCGGTTTGAGTTGGGAGGTAAAGTAGGGGGGAAGGTTGAACCAAGTGGCTTGGAGGGTGCCGCTGCCATCGGAGAGGAGGCAGGAAATGCGGCTTTTACGGAAAAAGTCCTTGCGATCTAAACGCTCCTCAATGTGGGCGATGATCGTCGCTTCTTGGCCATATTGCAATTGGGCAATTTTCTTTAAGGAGGAGTAATCTTCGTAGCGGTGGGGGAAGTGGTAGAGCAAATCCTCCAGGGTCTCGATTTCTAATCTAGCCAGTTTTTGAGCCGAGGCCTGGCGGATGCCGGGGAGAGCGGTCACCGGGTCATTAAGGCTAAGGGGTTTTATCTCCCGCGGGGAGGGCTGGGGCCTGCTCTTCGGAGGGAGAAGAAGCCGGCGGATGCTGTGGACTAATTCCCGTCGGCCATCCGGGTTCTCCCCGGAATATTTTTGGAGAAGGGAGGCTACACTCTCCACTATCTTCTTCGGTCGCTCCTGGGCTGCCTCTCGGGTCCAGGTCGGGGCAAAACGCTCCAAGCCGCCGAGCACTGCCTGGTTGCGGTGACCATTCTCTTCTTCCAGGCGGAGGATATTCTCCAGTTTCTCTAAGATGCTGGACACGGATCCTTGTCGGCGACCTGACTCAGGACTGTCTTGTTTCGCCGAGAACTCTCCCTCCCATCTTTTGCTCCAGGGTGAAATCAAAAACTTAATTCATCCCCTCGTAGACAAAGACGCCCAGGGCTCCGGGCCCGACATGTGCCGCCAGAGAAGGGGCGTAGGAGACGACATCGATGAGTTTGTCGGGGTAGGCGGTCTCCAGCCGCTCTAAGAGTTCGGGGAGATCGCTGCCGTCTGCGCCGTGGAGGATGGTCATCTTTTCGATGTGGGGGAATTCGGTTAAGAATTCAAAGAGCCGCTCCACGGCTTTGGTGCGGCTGCGGGC
Source organism: Chloroflexota bacterium (assembly GCA_016190785.1). Taxonomy (GTDB): domain Bacteria; phylum Chloroflexota; class Anaerolineae; order UBA7937; family JACPPX01; genus JACPPX01. The sequence continues at coordinate 3,412 of JACPPX010000087.1, read as the reverse complement.
CTTCTCCAAGGGGACGATGTCCCCTTCTTCCAGGATGAAAAGGGGCTTGATCCCGAGCATGGTCCCCAGCAGGGCGTGTTCTTTGGCGATCCTTTTTTCCCGCTCCAGGTAATCCAGGTTTTCGACAAAAAGGACGAGGTAGAGATGGGGCATCATCCCCCGCACGATGCGCACCACCTCCTCCAAACTCTCTCCCTTAGCTGCGCCCTCCGCGGCGGCCAGGACCAAGTGACCCAGCCCCAGGGAAGTGGTCTGGGAATCGAGGACCATGATCCGCGATTGGCCGAGAAAGGCATTGGCCGCCTCGCGGGCGACACGGTAGGTGGGGTTGAGTTTGGAGGAGAGGTGGAGGGCGAGGATGTCTCCTCCTTGGCGGGATAGTTGGGCGAAGGCCGAATTGAAAGCCTCTAAAGAGGGGGGAAAGGCCTTGGGGCGGCGGGTACGGCCGGCCTTGGCCAGTTTGCGGAAGAACTCGCGGGAGGTGATGTCTAGCCCTTCCCGAAATCTCTCGCGGCCCAACTGGATCTCTAAGGGGAGGACAGCGATCTCTAGTTTTTCGGCGAAGGAAGGAGGAATCTGGGAGGAGCTATCGGTGATGATCCGCACCCGGCGGGGAGGCATAGTTTTGGTTACTCCACGGCGATGATATAAGGATAGTGGGGTTGGCCGCCGGGGATGCACTCCACTTGCCAGCGGGGGTACCACCCCCGCAGTTTATTAGCCAGTGCCTCGGCGTCTTCCTTCTCTACCCCACTTCCATAGTAGAGGGTGACGATTTCAAAATCCTGATCAGCCAAGGGGTGGAGGGTCTCTTTGATCACTGGGGGAATATCTTTGCCCACCGCGGCTAGTTTATCGTTGCGCAGGGCGATAATTTCCCCTTCTTTTATTTTTTTCCCGTCGAGGGCCGTGGCCCGCACGGCCCTGGTCACTTCAATGGTCTCCACCTCTTGGACTGCCTTCTCCATGGTCTGGCGATTGGCCTCTAGATCTTTTTCGTTCTGGAGAGCAATGAGGGCGGCGATGCCCTGGGGGATGCTGGTAGTGGGGACCAAGGCCACTTTCTTTTTGGACATTTTAACTGCTTCCTGAGCGGCGAGGAGGATGTTTTTGTTGTTGGGCAATAGGATTATCTCCGGGGAGGGGGCGGATTCTACTGCTTGGAGAAGCTCCTGAGTGCTGGGGTTCATGGTCTGTCCCCCGGGGACGATGCTCTGCGCCCCCAGGCTTTCGAATACTTTGCGGAACCCTTCCCCAGCAGCCACCACTACAACCCCGCAGGGAGGAGCTGGCGTTGGGGCTTTGCCGGCTTCTTGGCCTATAACCAAATACTTATGGTGCTGGTCCTGCATATTATCAATTTTGACTTTGTGCAGAGTTCCCAGAGCTGTGGCATAGGTCAATATTTCCCCGGGATCAAAGGTGTGGACATGGACGCGGATGAGTGATTCGTCTCCGACGATCAGGGCGGAGTTGCCCATTGCCGAAATGTGATCTCGGATCTCCGGGTAATCCAATCCCTCCCCCTGAATCATGAATTCAGTGCAGTAGCCCCATTCCATCTTCCCGTCGCTGGGCCCAGTGAGATGGGCGGCGGGCACGGCTTCAGGAATTTCAGCCATTTCCATCTCCTCTCCCTTGAGGTAGCGCAGAAAGGCGTCAAGGATGACGTGCAGTCCTTGGCCCCCGGCATCCACCACCCCCGCCTCGCGGAGCACATCGAGGAGGAGGGGGGTGCGGGCCACGGAGTGACGAGAGGCCTCAACCGTTTTTTCCAAAACCCCAACTAAGTCCCGACCCTCTCCCGCCGCCTCCTGGGCGGCCGAGGCTGCCTCGCGGACTACGGTAAGGATGGTGCCCTCTACGGGCTGAATGACCCCTTTATAAGCGGTGCGAGATCCCTCGTCGAGGGCCGCGGCAAATTCTCCAGGACCCATGCTTTGGGCCGAGGCTAAGCTTTTGGCCACCCCCCGCAAAATCTGGGAGAGTATAACCCCGGAGTTGCCGCGGGCGCCCATCAGCGAACCGTGGGCTACGGCTTGGGCAACCCCGGAAAGGGATTGGTCGGGGGACGAATTAATCTCCTGCACCGCGGACTGCATGGTGAGAAGCATATTGGTTCCCGTATCCCCATCGGGAACAGGGAAGACATTGAGGGCGTTGATAGTGGGGGAGTTTTGCTCCAGCCAGGCGGTGGCGGCAGCCACCATTTTCTTAAATTCGGGGCCATCCACTGCCCCGATTTTTATTGTTTCTTGCAAATTATCCCCAGTGGGGCCCATACTCTATTTCCCGCGGTGGCCCCTGGTTTCTTTCGCGGAAGCACCGTCGCGCAGACCGAGGATGTGGACATTGACCTCAGCCACGGCGGTGCCCAGGGCCTGCTCCACATTATATTTGACGCTCTCTTGGATGTTACGAGCCACCTCCGAGATACGGGTCCCAAATTGCAAGATAACGAAGAGGTGGATGGTGATCCGGCCATCCCGTACTTGGACTTCTACTCCGCGGCGGTGACTCTCCTGGTGGTGGAGAAGTTCGGCTATCCCATTTTTCAGGGATTTTGCGGCTAATCCCACCACCCCATAACACTGCAGGACAGCTTGGCTGGTCAGGCTGGCGATGGCCGCAGGGGCGATCTCGATCTTACCTTGGGTTTTCTCTTCGGTGGCCATATTTATCTCCTGGTTGCCCGAGTTGCACGGTAGTGGTAAAATTATAGTTCAAGGAGTTTCTTGATGACGGGAAGATGTGAACTTTGTGGGCGAGGGCCGCAGTTTGGACACAATGTGAGCCATGCTGAGAACCGAACCCTGCGCCGCTGGCAGCTCAACCTCCACCGCTCCCCGGTGGTTTTGCAGGGGAGGGCGCGACGGATGATAATCTGTTCGCGCTGCCTCCGTTCTTTGCAAAAAGGGGTGGCGGCAGAAAAACTCTTGGCTTAATTCGCTACCCATTTTTCTATTGGTTCGCCGCTCTGAGTCTTGAGCGGTTTTTATTTTCACGATGCAGGTTGGACCTGGCCGATACTTTCCCGCAAGCCGTGGATGCCAGCGGCAATTCCTCCCTGGGCCTCGAAAATAGAAGTTCCGGCCACTAGCACATCGGCTCCGGCAGCCACAACCAAGGGGGCGGTGTTGGGGTCTATCCCACCATCAACTTCCAGGAGGCATTTGCTTCCCCGCTCCTCGATTAGTTGCCGCATGCGGGATACTTTGGTCTCCATTCCGGAAATAAATTCCTGTCCGCCGTAGCCGGGCTCCACGGTCATCACTAAAACCAGATCCGCCAAATCCAGGACCTCGACCAGGTTAGCCCCCGGAGTCAAGGGCTTAATCGCCACACCAGCCTTCATCCCTAGAGATTTTATCTTTTCCAGGGCAGGATGCAGATGGGGGGCAGCCTCGTAGTG
>JACPPX010000085.1 GCA_016190785.1 Chloroflexota bacterium | reverse complement strand
TTATAGTTCTGGTCCGATTCTTCGGCCGGACCGGAGATGATCAGCGGGGTTCGAGCCTCATCGATGAGGATGTTATCCACCTCGTCGACGATGGCATAGAAGAGTTCCCGCTGCACCATGTCTTTGAGGTCGCGCACCATATTGTCCCGCAGGTAATCAAACCCGAACTCGTTATTGGTCCCGTAGGTGATGTCGGCCAGATAAGCCTCCTGGCGGGAGACAGGGCGCAAGTTGATATAGCGATCATCGGTGGAGGGATAATCGGGGTCAAAGAGGAAGGCCGATTCGTGCTGGATGACCCCCACCGAGAGGCCGAGAAGATGGTAGATGGGCCCCATCCACTGCGTGTCCCGCTTGGCCAGGTAATCATTGACCGTGATCAGGTGGGCTCCCTTTCCCTCCAGGGCATTGAGATAGAGGGGCAGGGTGGCCACCAGGGTTTTCCCCTCCCCGGTTTTCATCTCCGCCACCTTCCCCTGGTGGAGGACAACCCCGCCCAAGAGTTGGACATCGAAGTGACGGAGCCGGGTGGTGCGTTTGGAGGCCTCCCGCACCACGGCAAAGGCCTCGGGGAGGAGATCCTCCAGGGCCACTTCGGCTGAGAGGCGACTCTTGAACTCCGCGGTCTTATCCCGCAGAGCGGCATCGCCCAACCTTTCGAACTCCGGCTCGAGAGCATTTATCTTCTCGGCGATGGGCCTGAGCCGGCCGAGTTCCCGCAGGTTGGGATCCCCCAGGGTCTTACCCAAAATCCCTTTAATCATCTCGTTTTGACCTAACTATTGATTATACCACCCCCAGGCTATATCCCGAGGGGGGCTGATAAGCACAAAGTCCCGTCAAGTGACGGGACCTCATCTGTCCCCAAGCCATGGCAGTGGCCTAGTTGCCGCTCACTCCCCGAACATCTCCCCCACCGATATTCCGAGGTGGATGCGCCGGATCACTTCCCCCAGGAGGGGACCTACGGAGAGGACGGTCATCTTCTCCAATTCTTTGTGGGGAGGGATAGGGATGGTATTGGTCACCACCAGTTCTTTCAGAGGGGCGGCGCGGAGCCGCTCCGTGGCCGGGTCGGAGAGCACGGCGTGGGTCACACAGGCATAGACTTCCCGTGACCCTTTGTCTTTGAGGAGTTGCACCGCTTCGGTAAGGGTAGTGGCGGTATCCACCTCATCATCAAAGATGATGGCGTTCTTGCCCTTCACCTCCCCGATGAGGCTCAGCACCTGGGCCTGGGTTCCGGCACGGCGTTTCTCGATGATGGCCAGGGGGATGTCCAGTTTCTCGGCGAAGTTGCGGGCCTTCTTGCTTGCCCCGATGTCCGGGGCTACAGCCACCGCATTGGGAATGCGCTTCTTCTGGAAGTAATCCACCAGAAGATGAAAGGCGGTGATCTCATCCACGGGGATGGTGAAAAAGCCCTGGATCTGCCCGGCATGGAGGTCGATAGTCAAAAAGCGATCCGCCCCGGCGACACTGATCATATCCGCTAAGAGTCGGGCGGTGATCGGCACCCGCGGCTGGTCTTTTTTGTCCGTCCGACCATAGGCATAGTAAGGAATGACCGCAGTGATCCGCCCCGCCGAATCGCGGCGCAGGGTGTCAATGAAGATCAATAACTCCATGATGTGCTCGCTCACTGGAGAGCAGGTGGGCTGGATCAAGAAAACATCCTGGGAACGCACACTTTTATGGAGTTGGACAAAAATGTTCTCGTTGGGGAACTGGGAGACCTCCGCTTCTCGCAGCGGAACCTTCAGGTAATCGGCAATCTCCTTGGCCAGCTGTGGGTTGGCCCGGCCGGAGAAGATAGCCAGTTCCCCATACATCTTATCGCCGCTCTGCCGTCTTTCCATCTCCCCTCCCCTCTTGGAGCTGGTCTCCGAACCTTATTTGCTGGGTTTCTTTCCATCCCCCAGGGCCAGAAATTCGCCGCGGAGGATACCCATCACCAGTTCATTGTGATAGCCACTATTGAGATACACCGCCTCGCGGAAAACCCCCTCGTGCTGGAAACCCACATTTTCATAGCAGCGGATAGCCCGGGGGTTGAAATCATAAACCCGCAGAAAAATGCGGTGCAGGTTTAGTTCCCCAAACCCAAAACCGAGGAGGGAACGGATGGCATCCCTCCCGTATCCCTGGCCCCAGTAGTTCTTATCCCCAATCATAATCCCCAATTCGGCGCTGGAGTTTTTCCAGTCCAGATTATGCAGGCCGATGCTCCCGATGTGCGCGCCCTCTTGGGTATCGATAGCCAGGATACGGTGCCGCTCATCTCTTACCGTCTCCTCGAACCAGCGCTCCTCATCGGCCCGGGACAGGAGGGGGAGCCGCCCCAGGTAGTAGGCCACCTCGGGATCATTGAGCCACTCTACAAAACGGGGGACATCCTCCCGTTCGATGGCTCTGAGCCTGGTCTTTTCTCCATTGATCATAATGCTCAATCCGCTGGCTATTCACTGGGCAGGGGTAACTCGGCTAGCAGTTCCTCTGCGGCACGATAAGGATCCAATTTCCGCTCTGCTACTTGACTTAGAATTGCCGCCCAGGATTCTCCCTCGAGCCGCCCCCGGAGCCGGGAAAGGAGCTCGGCTCCCAGGATGCGCATCACTTCTTGCTCGCTACGCATGCGGTTCCTTTCTTCCCACTCGCCACTTTCCTTAAGATAAGCAAGGTGTTTTTGCAAAGCATCGGCGATTTCTAAAACCCCCTCGCCCTTAGTGGCCACTGCCTTAATTAATGGCGGTTGCCATTTCGAGGATGGCCGGTTCTCCTCGGTCTTCAGCATAAAACGCAGGGCGGACAGAGTAGCCTCGGCCCCCTCGCGGTCACTCTTATTGACCACAAATATATCACCCACTTCCAGTATACCGCTTTTGAGAGCCTGGATCTCGTCCCCCAGCCCGGGGGCCTCTACCACCATGGTAGTATGGGCTTCGGAGGCGATCTCCACCTCCGCCTGTCCGGCCCCCACCGTCTCGATGAAGATGATCTCGTATCCGGCTGCATCCAAAATTTTCACCGCATCGGAGGTGGCCAAGGCCAACCCTCCCAGATGGCCGCGAGCGGCCATGCTGCGGATGAAAACGCCCCCGTCGGCGGTTAACTCTTGCATCCGAATCCGATCCCCGAGGAGAGCTCCCCCACTCAAGGGGCTGGAGGGGTCCACGGCCACGATCCCCACTTTTTTTCCGCGGGCGCGAAATTCCTTGGCCAGTCCCAAAAGCAGGGTGCTCTTCCCTGCCCCGGGGGGGCCGGTTACCCCGATGAGGTGGGCCTTGCCGGTGTGAGAATAGAGGTTGGCTAAAACTTCCCGCGCTGGGGGTTGGCCGTCCTCCACCAAACTGAGGATGCGGGCAATGGCCCGCCGCTCGCCCTGGAGGACCTGGGCGGCTAAATCGCGGGGATAACTCTCAATATCTGTGATCAAGAGCCTAGAGTCTCTTTTACGAAACGGATGATATCCTGGGTGGAGGTGCCGGGACCGAAGACCGCAGAGATGCCCATCTTCTGCAAAGTGGAAATATCTTCTTCAGGGATGATTCCCCCGGCAAAGACTTTTACTTTATCCAGCCCCTTCTCCCGCAATTTTCCCACTATTTGGGGAAAAAGGTCGAGGTGGGCCCCAGAGAGGATGCTCAACCCCACTAGATCCACATCTTCTTGCAGGGCACTCTCCGCGATCATCTCCGGGGTTTGGCGCAGCCCGGTGTAGATCACCTCAAATCCCGCATCCCTAAGCGCCCGGGCCACCACCTTGGCCCCGCGGTCGTGGCCATCCAGACCGGGCTTGGCAATCAAAATGCGGATCTTGCCCGAGTGGGAAGTCATTGCTTTACGCCTCTTCTTCTGATAATCCGCAACGATTATACAACAAATTTACTTCTGGCAGTGGGGGCAGAAATAAGTGGACCTACCACCCATGACAATGCGGACGATGGGGGTGCGGCAGCGAAAACAGGGTTCACCCTCTCGTCCGTAAACTCGAAAGTGATTCTGATGCTCGCCTTGGCTTTCGTCCGGCCGCCGATAGGACCCGTCGATGCTCGAACCGAGATGCTGGATCCCCTCCCCCAGGGCCTGGCGGATGGCCTGGTGCAGCCGGGTCTTATCCTTAGGCTTTAGGGTAGCGGCCCGGCGGCGGGGATGGAGCCGGGCCAAGAAAAGAGATTCATCGCTGTAGATATTCCCCAGCCCAGCCAAAAAGCGCTGGTTCAGAAGAAGAGGCTTCAGCCTCCCTTTCCGTCTAGAAAGGAGTGTGGCCAAATGCTGGGCCGAGAAATCATCAGCCAACGGCTCCGGGCCTAGCTCCGCAACTGCTTCCTCGAGACTTGATACCAGGAGGACTTGGCCGAAGCGACGGGGATCGACATACCGCACTTCATAGGCATTATCCAGCGCCAGACGAAGGTGGGTGTGCTTGAGCAGAGGGTCTTCTGATCTTTTGAGGTAAAGCGCACCGGACATACCTAGGTGGGCGAGCAGGAGATCACCTCCGGAGAGAGAAATCACCAAGAACTTGCCGCGGCGGCCCAGACCTTGGATTTCCTTGCCGGCGAGGCGACGGCGGAAGATACGGGGCCCCGGCTTAGTGATGATGTCTGGCCGCAGCACACGCACGGTTTGGATCCGCCGCCCCAAGATGTACGGCTCCAGCTCGCGACGGATGGTTTCTACTTCCGGCAGTTCGGGCATCTGACTCCCAGCCTTAAAATTTTGCGGGGAAAATTATTTCCTGGATACGAAGACGGAAAGTCGTGCTATAATAGAAGAGCCCCAATCCCCTATATAGTAGTCGAAAAGTGAGCCGAGTGCCAGAGTTTGTACACCTCCACGTCCACAGCGAGTTCTCCCTCCTGGATGGGCTATGCCGCATTCCGGACCTCATAGCCCAGGCCAAGGAGTTGGGGATGCCCGCCTTGGCCCTCACCGATCACGGCGCGCTCTACGCCTCACTTAATTTCTGGCACCAAGCCAAAGAACAAGGGATCAAACCCATCCTGGGGTGCGAGGCTTATCTGGCCCGGGGTAGTATGGAGGCGCGAGGGGGTTCGCTGCCGGGCAAACCCTATCACCTTGTGCTCCTCGCCGAAAATGAGCAGGGTTACCAAAACTTACTCCACCTCGTTACCCGCGCCCACCTCGAGGGGTTCTACTATAAGCCCCGCATCGACAAGAAACTGCTGGCCGAGCACTCCTCCGGCCTGATCGCCCTTTCCGCCTGCGCCTCGGGGGAAGTGCCGCGGTTAATCCTGGAGGGAGATAAAGAAGGGGCGCGTCAGGCAGCAGCCTGGTATCGGGAAGTTTTCGGTCCAGGCAACTATTTCCTGGAATTCCAGGATCACGGAACCCCTGAGCTTCAAGAAATAAACCAAGAACTGTTTAATATCGCCCGCGATTTGGACCTGAAGATCGTAGCCACCAACGATGTCCACTATGTCCGACCGGAAGAGGCGCGCGCCCAGGAACTTCTGCTCTGTATCCAAACCAACTCTACCATCAACAACCCCAAACGGATGCGTATGCAGGGCGGCGGCTACCATCTGCGCACCCCCCAGGAGATAGCTGATCTATTTCCGGAACTTCCTCAGGCTTTAGTCTCCACCCTGGAAATAGCGGAGAAGTGCGAAGTAAATTTCGACTTCGGCCGCTTCCGCCTCCCCCATTTCCCTCTCCCTGCCGGGGTCTCTGCCGACCAATACCTAAAAAGGCTTTGTGAAGAGGGAATCCCCCGCTGCTATCCCTTACCCTCCCCCGAGATTTATGCACGACTCCAACATGAACTGGATCTCATCCAAAAGATGGGTTTCGCCAGCTATCTTCTCATCATTTGGGACATAATCCATTTCGCCAAGAGCAAAGGAATCATGGTCGGCCCCGGCCGGGGATCGGTGGCGGGAAGCATAGTTTCCTACCTTTTAGGGATCACCGATCTCGATCCCCTGGCACACAATCTAATTTTCGAACGCTTCCTCAATCCCGGAAGGATATCCATGCCGGACATCGACCTTGATTTCCCCGATGACCGCCGCGATGAGGTGATCCAATATGTGGTGGAAAAATACAATGCCGACCATGTGGCCCAGATTGTGACTTTCGGGACTATGGCCGCCCGGGCCGCGGTCCGCGATTCCGGCCGTGCCCTGGACCTCCCTCCCGGAGAAGTGGACCGAGTGGCCAAACTCATCCCCTTCGGGATGACCCTAGAAGAGGCGTTGGAATCGGTTCCGGAACTGACAACGATGATCGACAACCAGCCTTACATCCGCGATCTCATCGAGGCCGCCCGCAGCCTGGAAGGGGTGGCCCGCCACGCTTCCACCCATGCCGCGGGGGTAGTAATCACCGACGAGCCGCTCACCAACTACACCCCTTTACAACGACCGGTGAAAATCGCCGGCCAGGAGCCGCAGCAGTTCACCCCGGTCACCCAGTACGATATGCACGACCTACAGCGGCTGGGACTGCTCAAGATTGACCTCCTCGGACTCTCCACTTTGACTATCCTCCGCCGCGCCCAGGATCTAATAAAAGAGACCAGAGGGATAGGGATCCCTTTGGAGAAGTTGGATACCCGTGACCCGGCCATCTATCGCCTGCTCTCCAGCGGGGAGGTGATGGGCATCTTCCAGGTGGAAAGCCCGGGGATGCGGCGGGTGCTTAAAGAGCTCCAACCAACAGAACCGGCGGATGTGATGGCTACCATTGCCCTTTACCGTCCCGGGCCGATGAAGTACATCGGGGAATACATCCGCCGCAAGCATGGTCAGGCTAAGATTTCCTATCCTCTCCCCCAGCTGGAACCAATCCTAGAAGAAACCTACGGGATCATTGTCTATCAGGAACAGATCATCCAATTGGCCATGGAACTCGCCGGTTTTTCCCCCAGCGAAGCGGATATGCTCCGCGAGGCCATCGGCAAAAAGAAGGCAGAAGCTCTCAAAGCCCAGCGCCAAAAATTCATTGCCGGGGCAGTGGAGCGAGGCATACCTCGAGACAAGGCTGCCGAAATCTTCGAGATGCTGGAGTACTTCGGCCGCTACGGGTTCAACAAGAGCCACGCCGCGGCCTATGCGGTGATCACCTGCCAAACCGCCTATCTTAAGGCTAAGTATCCGGTGGAGTACATGGCTGCCCTTCTCTCTGTGGAGAAAGGGAACAGCGATAAAGTAGCCGCAGCAATAGCCGAGTGTCGCCGCTTGCATATCCCGGTTTATCCTCCCAGTGTCAACCACAGCCAATCGGAATTTACTGTAGAAGGCCAGGGGGTGCGCTTTGGCCTGGGAGCGATTAAGAATGTAGGAGAGGGGCCCATCTCCGCACTCCTCCGCGCCCGAGAGGACGGTCCTTTCCAGAGCGCCGATGATTTTGGGCGGCGGGTGGATCTCCGCCAGGTGAACCGTCGCGCCTTAGAATCACTGATCCGGGCTGGGGCCCTCGACGAATTGGGGCACCGCGCCCAACTACTGCAAGCTCTTGATTCCCTTTTGGCTTTGAGTAGCCGGGCGCACCGTGCCCAAGAAGCGGGACAGATGAGCCTCTTCGATGGAGGAGAGGCCAACAACCACCTCGACCTCCTCCCACTTCCCGAGATTCCCCCGATACCCCTCAAGGATCAACTAGCCTGGGAGAAGGAACTCACCGGCACCTATCTCTCCGAACACCCTCTCCAACGCGTGGCCCAGGAATTGGAGCAGGCCATCACCAACCCCCTCAGCCAGATTGACTCCACTTTGGAGGGGCAGATGGTGACCACCGCCGGGATGGTAACTGCCGTGCGGCGGATAGTCACCAAACGGGGGGATCCCATGGCCTTTGTCCGGCTGGAGGACCTGGGCGGTGAGATAGAAATCGTGGTCTTCCCCCGGGTCTACGAGAAAACCCGGGAACTATGGGATGCGGACCATATCCTCATCCTCACCGGTAAGGTCCAAGCCAACGAGGAAGAAACCAAGATCCTCTGTGAAGAAGCCACCGATTATCAGTCTTGGGCCCGACCGCGGGGCGATGAGGTTCAACCTCCTCAGCTTCTTCAACCTCCTCAGCCGCTCTCTGCCGAGTCTACCAACCGTGCCGTTCACTACCTGCACATCACCCTCCCTCCTGGGGAAAACCAGGAGGAGGAAATCAAGCGGCTAGTGGAAGTCCACGACCTCTTACAGCAATTCCCGGGGAATGACCGCTTCAGCCTCTATGTGCCCCGGGCGGGGGGAACAGTGCAGCTCAACTTTCCCAACACCTCCACCGGCTACTCCGTAGCCCTGGAGAAAGCCCTCTTTTCCCTCCTGGGGGAGAATAGCCTGCGGGTGGAAACCGCCAACCCCAAGGATATTCCCCTGACCTAAGACTGCTGATTCACCCTAGCCATCCCCTCCCACACCTTCCTCGAAGTGCCGAGAAGCAAAGCCAACTTTTGACAACCCCTGCGCCTGCGCATAGAATTTTTGAGCCGTGGCCGAGGGGAAATTCATCACTCTCGAAGGATTGGATGGCTCGGGGCTGACCACCCAGGCCGGGCTGCTCTACGACTGGGTGCGGGGCAAAATACCCTTCCAAGTGACCAAGGAGCCTACCCCCGGGGCCGTGGGCAGCCTCATCCGAAGAGCCCTGCAGGGAGAGGTAGCCTTGGATGAGGAAACGATTGCTCTTCTCTTCGCCGCCGATAGGCTGGACCACTTGACCCAAGAAATCGAGCCCTGGCTTAAACAAGGGATAAATGTCCTCTGCGATCGCTATCGACTTTCTTCCTATGCTTATCAATCCGTGGATCTGCCTGGGGAATGGGTGAGGACCATCAACAGCCGCGCCCGGCGACCGGACCTTACTATTGTCTTGCAGGTATCTCCCGCAGTTTGCGTCGAGAGGATGTCCCGCTCCCGACCTGGGGTGGAACGCTACGAGACTGAAGCCCGTCTGAGCAAGGTATGGGCTAACTATGAGAAAATAATCCCCACTTTGCAGGCCGATGGAGAAAAGATCCATATCCTTGATGGGGAGAGAGGGATCGAGGAGGTACAGAGCGACTTGCGGCAATTGGTCGGTCCTCTTCTCGGCCTTGTGTAGAAAAATATGGTCACCAGAGAAGAGTTGGAGCGAAAGGAAGAAGAGTGGCTGGCTCCTTATGCGGTCAAAAGCAAGGACAGCCGTGGCCGGGTTTATCCGGAGCCGGAACATCCCTATCGCACCGCCTTCCAAAGAGATCGGGAGCGGATCGTACACACCACCGCTTTCCGCCGCCTGAAATATAAAACTCAGGTCTTTGTCTGTGACGAAGGGGATCACTACCGCACCCGCCTCAGCCACACCCTAGAGGCGGCCCAGATCGCCCGGACCATGGCCCGCGCCTTGGGACTGAATGAGGATTTGGCCGAGGCCATCACCCTGGCCCATGACCTGGGACATCCCCCCTTCGGGCATGCCGGGGAAGATACCCTCAAGGACCTCATGGCTGATTATGGAGGATTTGAACACAACGCTCAGTCTCTGCGGGTGGTCGATTTTCTGGAGCAGCGCTACCCTCAATTTCGGGGCCTGAACCTTACCTGGGAGGTACGGGAGGGGATGGCTAAGCATGTCACCCTCTACGACAAGAGTGAAGCCCAAGATTTTGAGCCGCAGTATTCAGCAACCCTCGAAGCCCAAATTTCCATGGCCGCGGACAACATCGCTTACGACAACCATGACCTGGACGATGGCCTCCGCTCCGGGCTCTTTTCCGAAAATGACCTGGCTAGGATTAAAAAATGGAAGGAGGCAGTAGAAGCCTCAGGGATCAAGAATCCCTCCACCGACCTGGCGCGGCGTCAGATAGTCCGTTATCTAATTAATGCCGATGTTACTGCCGTGCTCAGGGAGACCACATCCCGCATCAAAGAGGAGAATATCACCACCCTGCAAAGGGTTAGGGAACACAAGGGATTGTTGGTCGACTTCCCGAAGGATTCCTGGGGAGAGAAGAAAGAATTAGAGGAGTTTCTTTTTACTCGCTTCTATACCCATCCCCATGTGCAGAAAATGCGGGTAGAAGCGGACCGTATCGTGCGCGGACTGTTCTTAGCCTATATGGCTGATCCGGGCCTTATGCCCGGAGATTGGGAAGCTACGGGCAAAAGAGGGCAGGATCTGGCGAGGATTGTCTGCGATTATATCGCGGGGATGACCGACCGCTTTGCTGAGCAAGAGTGGGAAAGGATCAGACCATGAAACGCATTGCCGTCTTGACCAGCGGGGGGGATGCCCCGGGGATGAACTCTTGCCTGCGGGCGGTGGTCCGCGGGGCCCTCGCTGAAGGGTGGGAGGTCCTGGGGGTGAGGCAAGGATACCAGGGCCTGATAGATGGGCGGATGGACCCCCTCGATGCCCGCGCAGTAGGGGGGATTGTCCAGAAAGGCGGTACCATATTGGGCACCATAAGATCTCCAGAGTTCAAAACCATGGAGGGGCGAAAGCGGGCTTTGGAAAACCTGAACAAGAACAAAGTAGAGGCCTTGGTGGTTATCGGCGGCAATGGCTCCCAGAGCGGGGCCTATGAACTCCACAAAATGGGCTTCCCGGTAATAGGAGCCCCCTCCACCATCGACAACGATGTCCCCTTCACCGACATCACCATTGGAGTGGATACTGCCCTGAACACGGTGCTTAATGCCATCGACAAGATCAAGGAAACCGCCTCCTCTCACCACCGCGCCTTCTTGATCGAAGTTATGGGCCGTGACTCTGGCTACTTGGCTATGATGAGCGGGATCGCCGGGGGGGCAGAATTCATAGTCATCCCCGAGGTAGAGACGGATATGGAGGATATTGTAGAGAGTGTGGAGGATGCATACCGCAAGGGCAAGGCCCACTTTATCGCCATTATTGCCGAGGGGGCCAAACCCGGCACCCAGGCCATCGCCGATTACCTACGGGGGAAAGAGTTAGGATTCGAAGTGCGGATGACCATCCTCGGCCATGTCCAGCGGGGAGGCTCTCCTACCGCTTTCGACCGCGTCCTGGCTACCCGTCTGGGACTAGGCGCAATCAGGGAATTAGCCAGAGCAGAAAAAGGGAAGATGGTGGGGCTGATCCGCGGTGAAACAGTGGCTACCCCCCTGGAAGAAGTGACCAGTACTAAAAAAGTGCTCGACCTCCAGTTTTACCGCCGCGCCCAGGTCCTGGAGCGATGAAGAGGATCGCAGTTTTATCCCTCCTCATCCTCCTCAGCGCCTGCTTGGCCCCGGCCCCCAGCCCAACTCCCACCCCCACATCTACACCCACCATGCCCCCGCTTACCTTTATCCCCACCAACTCGCCCACTCCAACTATTGAGC
>JACPPX010000082.1 GCA_016190785.1 Chloroflexota bacterium | reverse complement strand
CTCCTCCGCCATTGCTCTTTGACTTTGACCCACAGTTCGAGATAGACTTTTTTCCCCAGGAAACTTTCTATCTCCTTTCGCGCCTCGGAACCGATGGCCTTGATCATCTTGCCTTTGGCTCCCAGCACGATCCCCTTCTGCGAGGCCTTTTCCACATAGAGAGTGGCCGCGATATACACCAGGTCTTCCCTCCTCTCCTGGAATTCCTCGACAGCCACCGCCAGGGAGTGGGGGATTTCTTGCTCCAGGTGGCGGAGGGCCTTCTCCCGCACTAGCTCGGCGACGATAAACCTCTCCTCTTGATCGGTGTACTGCTCGGGGGGATAGTAACGGGGGCCGAGGGGCAGCCGCTCCAGGATCATATCCAAGAGTTTATCGCAGTTGTGGCCTTTTGTCGCCGAGATCATCATCCACTCTTCGTGGACTCCCAAACCCAGGTAGGCATCGCTGTGGGGCTGCACATCCTGCGGTGGCAAAAGGTCCATTTTGTTCAGCACTAAGATCACTGGGCTGCGCTTCCCAACTTCTCGCCGTCCCCGCAGCAGCGCGGCTATTTGCTCATCTTCGGAGGTGGGAGGGCGGGAGACATCGACCAAGAAGACAACGAGGTCCACATCTCCCAAGGTGGCCACTGCCGCCTCGACCATATACTCTCCCAGCTTGTGCCTGGGCTGATGTATGCCCGGGGTGTCGATGAAGATAACCTGGGCCTGGGGAAGAGTGAGTATGCCCCGCAACCGCCGCCTCGTGGTCTGGGGCTTGGGAGAAACAATCCCCACCTTCTGTCCCACCAAGCGGTTGACCAAAGTGGTCTTCCCCACATTGGGTTTCCCCAAGACCGCCACAAACCCGGAACGGTGCTCCGCGGGGAGTTCAGTGGGTAGCAGCAATTCTTCGCCTTCCATCTGACTAGGCATTATATATCGGGACAAGTTTGGCGATGGGGATTATAATCTAACCGTTTTGCCGCCAGTTGCTCTAGGGGAAAGAATGATCAAGCGAGCACGCAACACTTTCCGGGAATATCCCTTCCAGTTCTGGGTCCTTTTCCTGGGGCGGTTCATCAGCGCCGCGGGAGGAAGCCTGGTCTGGCCCTTTATGACTATCTACCTCCGCCAGAAGTTCGATATCCCTTTAAGCACCGTCGGGACCTTATTTGCCATCTGGGCCTTGGTGGGACTCGGTTCCACCGCCTTTGCCGGACCCTTCGTGGACCGGGTGGGGCGGAGATGGGCCTTGGTGGGGACTATGGCCATGAGTGCCCCGATTATGCTCGGCTTGGGTCTGGCCAATTCCCTAGAGATCATCTTCTTGCTGTTTCTAGTAAGTGCGGTGTTTGACCCCTTCTCTGGCACGGCCTCCAACGCTATGATCGCCGACCTGGTGGAGTCGGAGCGCCGCTCCCGGGCCTATGCTCTCCTGCGCATGATTGCCAATCTCGGGGTGGCCATCGGCCCGGCGATTGGGGGGTTCCTTGCTACCCGTTCCTATCTATTGTCTTTTCTGGGTGCAGCGGCCGCGGATGCAGTCGTTTTCGTCATCGCTCTCCTCTTCATTCGCGAGACTAAACCGCTGGTAGTCGCTCATCCCGGGGAAACGAAAGGCGAAGGCATAGGCTATGGGCCGGTGCTCCGCGATTATCAATTCCTGGCCCTCTGTGGAGCATATTCCCTGGTGACCATAGCCTACGCCCAGATGATGCTCTTTCTTCCGGTGTACATGAAAGAATCTTTCACCATCCCCGAGAGCCAGTGGGGTTTGATCATGGCCACCAATGCGGCTATGGTCGTTTTCTTCCAGTTCTCCATCACCCGCATTATGGATCGCTACCGCCGGCCTATCGCCTTGGCTTGGGGCGGCTTCTTCACTGCGATGGGAGTAGGAAGCGTGGCCCTGGGCAATTCCTTCCCCCTCTTTCTCCTCAGCATGGTGATCCTCACCATTGGGGAGATGATCATTATCCCCACCTCCCAGGCCTATGTCGCCGATCTGGCCCCGGTTACCATGCGCGGCCGCTACATGGGAGTCTTTGGCCTCACCTGGGGTGTCGGCTTTGGCCTGGGGCCAGTCCTGGGCGGATCGCTATCCGACAGTTTCGGCCAAGTCACCATTTGGTATTTCGGCTTGACTATGGGTCTCGCCTCCGCTCTGGCCTTCTTGGTGATGGCGGCTAAGGTGCGGCCAGCTGTGGTGCCGGCTTATACCCTCGACCCCGAGGTGGCAGAAACCCAGCCTTATCCATAGAAGTAATTTAGGAAGCATCTCCCCAACCTAGATCGGTATTTGGAAACCGCCAACTGGAGTTTTCATCCAACCTGACCGAATCTCTAAGTCATAGTGGCCAAGAAAAAAACCACAGGGGGGTGGTATTACCCACCCCCCTGTGTGGCGTTAGCGGTTAGAGTGGCTTAGAGTATCTCTTAAAGGCTGCCACCGAAGCCGTAGATGTTCTGGTTCAGCCCCCCGGCGTTGGGACAGTTGTCGGGGCTGGTGGCAGTGGCCCGGCATTGGTGCACGTCGAAGCCGTCCTGGGTGGTCTCCCGAATGTCATTGCCCGGTACCACATCCCGGTTGTCAGTCCAGACCCCGTAGAAGAAACCACCGTTGGCGTCCACCCACAGATAGTCCCCGTGGAAGGGCACCTGACGATTGCCGAACATCTCGTATTCGGGTTGGTGTCCCTGTGTGCTCACCTGAGTCGCAGACCACGAGATCCCGTCCGATGAGGTGGCGACGAAGGTATTGAGGATGTTGCACACCGTCGATGCCGGAACACCACAGGAACTTGTTCCATCAACCTTGTTCCCCGGAGGCCGATTGACTGAGAAGAAACCATCGGCTCGGGAGTCGTAGTAGATGAGCACCAATTTCCCGGTCGTTTTGTCGAACTCCAGGTTGGGCCACCACTGATGTCCCACGGACTGAGGGTCGGCTGGGACGGGGGTGCTCCAGGTCGCACCTCCGTTCGTGGACTTGGTGACTACTATCCGGGATTGACCATCAGGACCGTAGGTATCTCCATTGTCCGCAGCCGGAATCAACTCTTCCCAGGTCACGTAGAGGTTGCCGGCGGCATCCACCACGGCCTGGGGCAGGGTGGCCACGCGGTGGAACACGAAGTTAGACTGACAGTGGAAAGCACCGTCCCCGCAGTCCCGGGCACTGCTCCCGTCATCTAGCCGGTCACCCCGGTCATAGGGGATGATGGTGGCGATGACTTGGGGGTTGCTGAAGGTCTGGCCTCCATTGGTGGACTTGACGAACATTATGGCGTCCACCACCCCATCCGCCGGGAAGGCGAATTGCCGCCAGACCACATAGACGGTGCCATCCGAGGCCACGGCAATGTCACTACCCTGGGCGTTGGCTATATCTTTGGAGATCTTGATGGGGCGTGAAAAGGTCTGGCCTCCATCGGTGGAGCGGGAGAAGAGGATCTGGTCTAGCCCGCCTCCTGGGAAGAGGGTCCAAGCAACATATACATTCCCCTGGTGGGGGCTGCCTGTCCAGTCATCCACCCGCAGCGAGGGCTTGTCATTGAAGCGGCCAAAGAAGAAGGCGCTAGGGGTCCCCTCCCCGACGATCACTGTCCTGAGGTAGTCCATGCAGCCCAATGCGGGATTGGGACACCCCACCGGGTCATGCTTCCAGGTAGAGACAATCACGTGTCCATTGGTGGGGGTTATCAATCCGCTGGGGTTGGGCGAGGTGCGGTTGAAGGCAATCCCTCCGTAGAAAAGCTGGTTGTTGTTGTCCCAGTCCATGATGGGGTCTCCGGAGGCGAAGTCCTCCCCAAAGATCGGGGAGGCCTGCCCTTCACCGCTGGTGTCTGTGGGATAGCCGGGGTTCAGAGAGTTGACCCACGTAGCCCCACCGTCAGTGGATACATAGAACCCCATCCAGGCATCGGCGAAGGTGGCCACAGTGCAGTAGTCATTGGCTCCGCCGACTATAATGTTTGGGTTCGAGGGATTTATGGCTACTGATGGCTCGTTGGCCTGTCGGTTGCCGCCGTCGTCTCCCCCGGGGCCCGGAGTGGTAGCATCGCTGCTGCAGGAGTTAATGCTGGCATCGGTTCCGCCGTCGTGGCGGACATACCCCTGGTCGGTCACCAGGGTTTCCCCGGAGTACTGGGCTAAGGCAGAGCTGGTCAGAAGTGCCACCAGAACGGCTGCCACTGCCAATACGATAAACCACTTACTTTGCATTAATCCCTCCTCCTATTTCATGCAATTTGGATTTGGTTCAAATGCGAAGTACGGTTTACGCTGTGACTTCACCTCCTTCCCGACTTGGTCAAATAAAAGCCTCACCCGGTCAGCTAAGACAAGGGAGAAGGGTGGGGATACTGAGAACAAGAAAGTATTAAAGTCTAGAGGCCACTTTATACACCAGGAGTATAGAACCCAAAACATTCTACAACTATAGTAGCAGGAAAGTTGCCCCCTGTCAATAGTTTTTGGAAAATTTTAAGGTTATGTTTTGACTGGTGCATAAACCTGGGGCAGTCTTTTTCCCTGGTGCCGAGTTGAGCAGGACTCGATGACTTATCCACAGATCGGCAAGGTATAGGCTGCTTCTCGGTGATTTCCTCGGGTATCGACTAACGACAGGACAGCCTATCCCTTCATCCATTCTGTCATTCTGACCACGACAAAGGAGGGGGAAGAATCTCCCTTTTGATCCAGTCGGCCCTTTGCACTCTTGCCAGGGAAAGAGTTCTGCTCATCCCATAATCCAGGGGATAAGCAATCCCAGCCCGAGGCCGGTTATCAGATTGATGGTCAGAAAATCGCGGAACAGTTTAGTGCGGCGGGGGATATTGGCCAGACTGGCCAGGAGAGAGGTAATCACCGCGGCGATGAGAAATGTTTGGGGCGCGGACACCAAGGGGAAGACAAGGGCCCCTAATACCGCCCAGAAAAGAGGGGTAACTCCAAAAGAGAGAGTGGCGGCAATGCCCATCTCCCGGTCGGTCATCCCCTTCATCCGCCCCTCTTCTTTCATGGCCGGGACAATAAACTCCCGTCGCGACCAAGTATATGCCGCGCAAGCAATGGCTACTGGTATCCCGGCGACGATCCCCCAAATCAGAAGCATACTCCTGCTCCCTAGTCTATATCCGGAGTACAAACCTGACTAAAGAATTAGTTCTCGGGCAGATGCGGATCATCCGCCACATCATCCGCCCTTCTTCTCAAACTGGGCAGCAAAGAGTTGGCGCATGGTCTGGATAGTATCCGCCTCCTGGGCGGATTTGTCGTCCCGAAGGCGGGTGATGCGGGCAAAGCGCAACGCTAATCCCGAGGGATAGTGGGGACTTTTCTGGATCTCGTTGAATAAAACCTCGACCACCGTCTTGGGCTGGACATATACCGTCCCCCCATCGCGGCTGATCTCAAGGTCGAGCAGCCGCTGGGTCATTTCCTCGAACTCCTTATCGGTCAGCCCCTTGAAGGTCTTCCCCACCTCCATGAATTCTCCCGTCTCTTCATCGCGGGTAGCCAGGTGATAATTAGACAACCAGCCATGCCGCCGGCCATATCCCCAATCGGCGGCGATGATCACCAGGTCCAAGGATACTGCCGGCTTGATTTTGAACCAGGCCTTGCCCCTCACCCCTGGGGTGTAAGGGCTTTTCAGGCTTTTGGTCATCACCCCTTCATGTCCCGCTTCCTGGGCTTTGTGCAGAAAAACCTCCCCCTCTTTTTCGTCACCGGGGATGATTCGCTCGACCAGGGATAAATCTCCGGATATGTCCCGCAAGACTTGCCAGCGATCCTCATAGGGAAGATCCACCAGGCTCTGCCCGTTGCGGAGCAAGGCATCGAATAGATAGAGCCGCACCGGCACTGCTTTTTGGATGGCCTCTAAGTCGTGGATCCGCCGGAAGCGGCGCATCACCTCTTGAAAAGGCCGCGGCCAGCCGGCGGCATCTACGGCGATGACTTCCCCCTCCACTATGGCTTTATCTGCAACCAAGCCTGTCTTGACCTGGGCCACGACCTCGGGGAGGCTGACTGTGACATCAGAAAGGTGGCGGGAGTAAATGCGCACCTCCTCCCCCTCCTTGTGGATCTGGACTCGTGCCCCGTCCAACTTGTACTCCAGTGCCGTCTCCCCCTGATGTTCTCGCAGTGCCTCTTCCACCCCTTCCGCCACCTGGGCGAGCATGGGTTTCAGTGGCCGGAACAAACGGGGGTTGATCCTCGCTAGCCCCGCCTCTCCCTGCACCAGTGCTACCTTGGCTACCTCGCCCAAGTCGCCACTCAGCATATTGGCCCGGGTTACCAGGCTCTGCTCCACTTTCGTGGCCCGGGCGATGGCCAGGAGGATCATCCCTTCCTGCGCCCCGTGGCGCATCTCCCCGATGACATCCTTGACGATATACTTGGCCTCCACCGGAGTTGCCCGCTGCAAAAGTGATTTGAGCAAGCGCTCTTTCTCTCCCCGCGAGCCAGGACCGGAAGTCCCGGCGATTTCTTCAAAAGTGCGATAGACCTCGAGGAGAGTTAGGGGAGGGGGCTGGGGTTTGGCTTTAGGAAAGCGCTCCAGGGCCAGCCGCGCCCACTCTCCGGTATCCACCACCTCGGCAGAAATCTTTCCCCGCTCCGCCCGCCCCAGATCCGCGAGCTCCGAGAGTACACTCTGCACCGCTCGCCAACTCAAATTGAGAGTCCGGCTGTCCCACTCCGGGAAGACCTGGCCGATAAGCAGCCGCACCCCGGGGCCGATCTCTTCTTCAGCCAAGCCCCGCAGGAACTCGGCCACCATCCCCGCGATCTCCAGCCGCTTTTTGGTCCTTTCCATCCTCTCGCCCAGTTGGGCAAGTTCACGAAATTTAGTTTCCGCCATTTTCAACTAGATATTTAGCAGTGGTGTCAGATGTTTCCATCTGACACCCGCATCGAGGATTACCCCACACGCCTGACCAAAAAGCAAAGCCCTACGGCAGCGCAGGGCCTCGACATCTTATACCCTAAAATCATTATTGACCGAATTATTTGGAACCAGAATCAAGGAATTGGCCCAGACTGCCATTGCGATAAGGAGTTTAAGCTACGCATTAGGCTTGGGGCGTTATTGGCAGCCCGTTCTGGATTCCAGAAATTTGTGGCAAACTCGATAAGACGCGTAGTGTAACCTGGACCTTGGCTTGCTGTGCTGCCATCTGGTGGAACGAGATCGCCAAATATAGCCCTGTTCCTAGAACGGCGCGCAAGATTTATGAGCGTGGTTTTTGGGTTTGACTCATCCTCAGGTAGTGCTGGAAGCCTTCTCTCGGAAACTCTTAGAAAACTCGCCATCTCCTGCCTATCTGCCAACAACCACGCTTCTACCGTAGGCACAGCAACTCTCAACAGGAGGTTTTCACGTCGATTAGGCAGCCACTCACTAATCAACAAAGGCGCACATATGGCGTCGTTGTTCAAATCCACCAAAATTGCCCATGGAACATATTGAGCTGCAATATTGTACCTGGGCAGATTCACTTTGAGATGTCCTTTACCTCGTTTCCCGTAAACCCTTAGCACCTCGAGGCCAGCAGTACTAAGTACCCTCTTCAGAACAACCTCGTCCAAATCTCCTTCCACCGCTGCATTTAGATAAACGTTGCGGGCCATTGTTATTACACCTGGAACAACTCCAGCTGTACTGCATCCTTTGGCTCTGTTGCAGGGAACACTGCTTCTGCAGCGTTCGCTCCACCTTGCAGAAGTGTTCTAATAACTGGATCATCTTTCCCAACAATCACTTTTGTTCCTTCTCGTTCAGGAATTAGTAAAATAACTTCTTCAGCACCAATCCCTTTGTCTGAAACAAGCTCATAACTATGTGTGCTTACCAGAACCTGTCTACTCTTTGGTTTCTGGAGGCGGTAAATGACGCGCGCAATCCGGCTTACTATGCCAGGATGTAATGAGAGCTCTGGCTCCTCTAGCAATAGTGGCCCCTCCCCATCTAAAAGAGACCACAAAAACCCCAAGAAACGAAGAGTACCATCCGAAAATAGTTTCTCATCCTGCCAAGCGCCCCTTAATCGCCAGTGTTCATAAAGAGCTCTGAGATGGGGGGCTCCACGGGCATCCCGCTCTAACTGAAGCTCCTTTAATTGAGGCACTGCAATTCTG
>JACPPX010000081.1 GCA_016190785.1 Chloroflexota bacterium | reverse complement strand
TCCGAATTTGGTGGGGAAAGTAGAGAAGCCATCTCCGGGGGAGAAGAAGCGCCCATCGCTGAACATCCCATAGGTGGGGAGGTAGACTTTGCGATGGAGGTGCTTAATCTCCTCCCCCGCTAAATATGCGGTGGCGATGAAGAACCGGTGACGCTCATCCTCTTCCACAAAACCCACTACTAGGTCCAGATCGCGGCTGGCGGTCTTAAGGGGGCCTAATATTTTTTTATCTCCTCGAGGTAGGGCTACACTGGCATTTAGGTCCTTCAAGAAATAGCCGGTGAGGGAGAGTTCGGGGAAGACCAAAAGGTCAAGACCGGCTTTTTTGGCTTGGGAGATATATTCCAAGTGTATCTTGAGGTTGGACTCCAGATCTCCCAGGGCCGGGCTGATCTGGGCTAATCCGACTTTAAATTTGGGCATGGCTTGCCCTCCTCGCTGTTCTGTGGTGTATGAAAGGCGCAGAATTTGGTGTTGGTTCTACATTCCCCGTCTGGCTGGTGAAGGTGCGGAGGGGAGGGCGGGCGCCATCCAAAAATTGGGGATAGGGAGATAACATCTATTCTTGCAGAGCCTCCACAATCCCGGAGTACTTCTGGGCCAATTCCTGGGCTCCCACTTCAGAGCCGGCCTCGGCGTGGACATGGATTATCGGCTCATCCGGATCCGGCCGCACCAGCACCCAGTCTTCCCCTAATTGGATATGCACCCCATCCCCGGCCGGCACTTCTTGCTGGCGATACTCCTCGTGCAGCCGCCGCAGGACGGTGCCTTTGAATTCCCAGGGGCAGGGCACCCGACGTTCTGCTAGATGATATGCCGGCAGGATGGCTACCACCTCGGAGAGTTTTATGCCTTGAGTGGCTAGAAACTCCAAAAGGGAAGCGAGGGCTATCATCCCGTCGAAGCCGGGGTGGAAGGTTGGAAAAGCAAAATGTCCCGTGCCATCCGCGGCCAGGACCGCCCCCTCTTGGCGGGCAGTGGCTATGATTGCCTGGGGATCCACCCCGCTGCGGATTATCCGCCCTCCATTTTCTTTGGCCAATTTCTCAAAAGCGCGGGGCAGATGGGCGGGGATGACCAGTGTACCTCCGGGATGAGCTCGCAGGGAAAGCAAGCCCAAAGCCAAGGTGGCAATTAGGCTAGGAAGTATTTCTCCGCGGTCGTCCACAAGAAAAATCTTTTCTCCACCCACATCCAGACGCGCCCCCAGGTCGCTTTTCACCGCGGAGACGATGAGCGCAAGTTGATTTATTCCCTCCTGGAATTCCTCGGGGAGGAGGGACATCTTGGTTTCATCCAAACGGGCATTTATGGCCACCACGCTGCAATTCAAATGATTGAGAATGATAGGCAGCACTAACGAGGTCGGGGCGTGGGCATAATCCACCACCAACCGGAAGCCACGTCGCTGGATGGCCGGGGTATCGACGACCCGCAGGAAACCCTGGGTATACCGTTCCACAACCTGGGGGGCGTAGGCAATAGTTCCTACCTCCTCGAGATAAACTCGGCGGAATTCCTCGCGGAAGAAAACCCGCTCAATCTCCTTCTCTTTGGCTTTGCTCAGGTTGAGACCCTGCTCATCGAAGAATTTAATATCCACCACCCGCTGGTCAAAGGGAGAAAGCCGCACATGCACCCCACCCCCTGCTCCGCTCTGAGCAGTTATATAGCGGGCTACGGGGATGGGCATGTTCCCCAGGTCGGAGACATGGGTCCCCACCGAGGGGAGGCCGGAGATCATGGCCCGTTTTATCATCCGTGGACTGCGGTGAGGGTCGCGGTTCATGGTCACTGTGCTCCCCACCTGTAGGGTGCTGCCGAAAGCAGCCCCCAGCCGAGCGGCGAACTCCGGGGTGAGGTCGACATTCACCAAACCGGTGACCCCAAAGCGGCCAAAGAGCACCCGCCGCCCTTGGGAGCCCCAGATGATACTCTGCCGGACAATGGCCCCAGACTCGATCTCTTTCTCCGGCCAGATCTTTACTTGGCTGTGGAGCATGGCTCCTTCCCCCACGATGGAGAAATCGCCGATTACTACCCCTTCAAAAGCCACCGCTCTTCGCTTCATGCTTACTTGGCTACCCACTATTGCTCCGTGCAGTTCAGCCCCTTCTCCCAGGTAAGAATCACGCCAGATTATGCTCCGCTCCACCTGGGCATGGGCATCGATGATGGTGTTTTCCCCGACCACCACCGGCCCGTGTAGCACCGCTCCGCCTTTAACCTTGGCTCCGCCCCCCAGATAGAGGGGAGGAGTTAGCTGGGCATCAGGAGCGATCTCTACCTCGCCTCCGCTCCAAACCCCGGGTCGGAGGGGTTGGCCAATCTCCTCTAGGTTCACCCTTCCCTCGAGGAGATCGAAGCAGGCTTGGCGGTACTCCTCCAGATTGCCGATGTCCCGCCAGTAACCGTTGGCTACATACCCGTAGAGGAGGGCCCCTTTGCTCAGCAGCAAAGGGAAGAGGTCCCGACTGAAATCGGTTGCTTTTCCCTCCTCCAGCTCGTGGAGGGCCTCCGGCTCCAGGATGTAGATTCCGGTGTTGACCGTATCGGAGATGACCTCTCCCCAACTGGGTTTCTCTAGAAATTTTTGGATCCTGCCCTGTGGGTCAATGATTACTGCACCGTAATCGAGGGGATTGGAGACCCGATAGAGGGTGATGGTGGCCAGAGCGTGCTTTTGGCGGTGGAACTCGATGATGCTTGTCAGGTCGAAATCGGTGAGGGCATCGCCGGAGATAACCAGAAATGTACCATCCAGGCGTTCCCGAGCATTGAATACGCTCCCCGCGGTGCCCAAGGGGGTCTGCTCCAGGGAGTAATTGATGTGTAGACCGAATTCCTCCCCGTCTCCGACATACTCCTGGAGGGCTGCAGCCATATGTTGGAGGGTGATCACAACTTCCGTGATCCCGTGGCGCTTCACTAGGCCCAGGATGTGGGATAGCACGGGTCGATTGACGATGGGAACCAGGGGCTTGGGACGGCCCATGGTCAGGGGACGGAGCCGGGTGCCCTGACCTCCGGCCATTACTACCGCTTTCATAGCTTTTCCCGAGCAAACATCAGGCTAGGGAAGAAACAACCGCTCGCTTTCTGACTTTGCTTGGCCAAGATATCCCCCGGCTAGGCAAGACTTGCCTAGCCATAGGCTATTTTAACTATAGCACAGGGAAAGGGGGGTGTAAACAGAAAGGGGTTAAGTATTTTCTTCTGCCTGGGGGCAGGCTTGGAAGATCTCCTGCACCACTTGGCAGATTAACACCCTATCGGGGAAAAGGACGTCCGCCCCGCTCTCCATAATCACGCGCACGGTCATTGTTTCGTCAATAACTGCGCTCTTGATCTGAGAAGAATCTATGCGGGCGGCGAGGGGGGCCAGGGCCAGGACTTCTCCCGGAGTGAGGCTGGTGTCCACAGTATGCCCCAGGCTGCGGATGAGATCCGGGAGTTTGGGAAGGAGGTTTAGACTGAGGGCTTTGTCGCGGATGGCCAATAGTATTTGCTGTTGGCGACGGGCGCGGTCGAAGTCGCTCGAGCCGTGGCGGGTGCGGGCATAACGCAGTGCTGTTTCTCCATCCATGTTCTGGACTCCGGCGGGGATATAGATACTCATATATCCATAGTTCTCGTCAGGGTATTGGTTATCTCGGATCTCATGGGGGACATCGATAGTTATCCCCCCTAAGGTATCGACTATCTCGCGGAACCCCTGGAAGTTGATGCGCACATAGTAGTGGATGGGGATCCCCAGGTTGTACTCCACCGTGCGCATGGCCAAGGCCGGACCGCCCCCCGGATAATTCTGAGCATCTCCGAAGAAGTGGGCTTGGTTGATCCGGCCTTCTTGGAACCCGGGGATCTCCACCCATAGGTCACGGGGGATGGAAATCATTCCCGCCGTGCCCAAGGCGGGGTCTAGGGTGACCACAATTAGGGTATCGGTGCGGGTAGGGCCCGATTCTTGGGGCCTCTGGTCCACTCCCAGAAAAAGGATATTGACTCGTTCCCCATGCAGGATGTCCGGAGCATCGCTGGCGGCACGGGGTTGGATGATGGAGGGGAGTCCCAAGCCGGGAAAGCCAAAACGGAAGGCTAATTCCCGGGCAGTATCGTAAAAATAAAATCCGGAATATACCCCTCCTAGGGCAAAGACTCCGAAAAGTGCTCCTAGAATTGCCCCCCAAGAGTTACGTAGCATATTCTCGACAGATTATAGGCGAGGTACTGGAATCGGCCAAGGAAAACCTGCACCTCTCTCGAGTCTATTTGTGATCCCAGCGATCAAATTGAAGGGCCTGTCCTTATAGTTATTTGGACAGGCCCTCACTACAGTGGTGGTCAACATTTAGGCCGAAGCATTAAGACCGAGCATTATCCGTATCTGGAGCCAAAAGCCATCCCACACAGCCCTCAGCCGGGCCAGGAAATCGGTCTCGGTTTGCCCTTGACCCTCGGCCTGTCCACCGGCGGAGGTCTGGTCCTCGGCCCGCAGTTGCCAGTTTAGCAACCCTTGGTCCTCTTCAGGGGCCCGTTCTCCATAATCAATATTGGCTTTCAGACCCAGGGTGGCCTCGATGCGGGCTGCTACGTCCTCGGCGGCAGTGGAGATCCTTGCTCGCAGATCAGGGTTGGTCCCCACAAATAATAGAGAGCCGAGAGCCAGGGCGATGACCACCGCCATCTCTGCAAAGAGTTTAGCGTTGGCAGTCATTCTTCACCTCCTTATCGATGGTTTGTTAAGACGAATTGTCAGATTAATTTGGCCGTATCTTCACGACCACATAACATAACGAAAAAATGCTAAAAATGTGACGATTCTGGCTCTGCGATAGACCTATGCGTTGCACAAGAAATAGATGCAAGTCGCCCCCTGCATACCAGGGGGGCGACTTGAACCTATCCCGACCCTAGGTTTAGGAACCGAAATTCAGGCCAAAGAGGGTCTGGAAATTGAAGCCAAAGGCGTTGAACATAGCCTGCAAGGACTCCTCGAAGTCCGCTTTTACTGAGCCTCGAACACTGGTCTCGGCCGCAGCGGAAGTATTACCATCTCCACCGAGGTTCAGGCTGAAGGACCCTTGGCTCTCGGTCTTTGCTCCACCCTCCAGAGAAGCGTTAACCCCGCTATTGGTCTGGGTCGCTACCCCGAAATTGCCCTGGAGGCCGGCCGTGAAGTCGCCGATGGTGCTGGTCACCGCGGTTTTGGCGCCGGCCGCGAGATCCGCACCGGCAGCAACAGGGGCGGAAAGACCAGCCCGGAGATTATCGTTAGTGGAGACCGCAACCAGGGAGGAAACAGCCAAAGCGAGGGCTAAGCCTGCTTCCAGAAAAAGACGAGCTTTTAGCATCTTCTGCCTCCTTTCATCTATGGGGATTTACTACTTAGAGCAGGTGGAAAGTGGTACCACTGGAAACCTGCTTTATGGAAAGAACGAAAGGGAGGCTTAGATGTGACGGGGAGATTTCGAGATTATCCGACAGAGATTGTGGGGAGGGGGAGGACAGGAGTTACGGTAGGTAGGGGCAGAACGGGAGTCGGGGTTGGTGAGGGCAAGGGTAAGGGTTCAGTTGGCGTTGGGGGGAAAGTGGGGGTGAGGAGGGGAAAAGGGATTGGTGTCGCCTCCCGGATCTGCTCTAAAAGTCCAGAGAATTCCTGGATGGTGATCAACGCTTGGTCAATGGCTTCCAAGTTTTCCATAGCGATTTTACCCCGGACTTCAGATAGGAACGTCCCTTGCCGCTCCAGGCGGGTTTGGAGACCACTGGCGATACTTGCCCTGGCATTTGTCGGGATTTCTTCTCGGGCAATTACTTGCAGAACAGCCTCTAACTCTCCACGGTATTCTTCTACCAGTTGCTGGGCCTCTTCTTGTTTCCCTCTCTCGGACATGGCAGTAGCCTCCTGTAAACGGCGTTCGGCGAAGATAAGCCGCAGGCCGGCGGCTGATTCCGGGCTAGGGGCTAAGGACAAGGCCACATCTTCCAAGGTCCGCTTAACAGAGTAGAAAGGATCACCGGGCAATGAGGATTCAGAGGCCAGGGCTAATCCCGCTCCCAAGGATAAAAATCCCAGGGCGAGCACGGCAAAGACCCGGGCAGTCTGCCAAACCAAGCGGGGGATGAAGACGGGCTTAGTCTCGCTGGGGGGCAGCGGCAGGTTCATCAGCCGCATACGCGTCTCGAGACGCGCTTCCGGAGAGAGAGAAATCTGGGGAGCGGCCCGCAGTTGCAAAGCCAGGGTAAGGAGAGGAGCCAATTCTTCCCGCAGTTGGGGATGGCTATCTAGACACTCCTCCAGAGTGGCTCCTTGTTTTTCGATTCGTTCTAGACAATCAGCTAAAATCTGCTCGATGTTCATTTTCTATTCTCTCCACCTAGGATGCGGGCCAGGGAGGCCAAGGCCCGGTATTGCATGGCCCGCACCGCCTCATTGCTTTTGCCCATGATTTCCGCTACTTCCCCGCTGGAGTAACCTTCCATGAAACGGAGGACAATCACCTGCTGCTGTTCTGGAGTCAGGCGGTGGAGGGCTTTTTGCAAAACAGCCTGTAGCTCACCCCTTTCTAAATGACGATCCGTTGCTCCTATTTCCCCCTCTCCCAGTTGTACTTTCTCCAGGGAAAGGGTCTCGTGGCGGGTGCGGAAGTGATCCACCAACAAATTGTGGGCAATACGGTATAGCCACCCCGCAAAATTCCCTTTGTGCCAGTCAAACCCTCCTATTGCCTCCC
This sequence comes from Chloroflexota bacterium, assembly GCA_016190785.1. Classification (GTDB taxonomy): domain Bacteria; phylum Chloroflexota; class Anaerolineae; order UBA7937; family JACPPX01; genus JACPPX01. The sequence goes on along the minus strand of JACPPX010000081.1, from coordinate 7,204 downwards.
AAGCACGAACAAAAACCTCCGCGGTGAGATCCTCGGCTGCGGGGGCATTACCCAGACGGAAGTAGAGGTACCTGTAAATACGATCTGCGTAGCGATCATATAACCGGCCGAATGCCTCTCGGTCTCGGCCGGCGGCTTGCTGCACCAGGACTAGCTCTTCCGCCCCTGGGTTTTGCTCCTCTCGCGGGTTTTGCTCACTCATTTATTTAACGGGGGACGCGGCGGGAATATGACGGGTTTGTGCCGAAGTTGGAAAATTAGACGAATCTTCCCAGCCTCTTATAGCATCTCGCCGCGAGCCAGATAACCTCCTGTAAGGTTGCTTACTCTTGCTGGACGGTGAACTGATAAGAGGCGGGAAGGTTAGGGGAGGGGGCCAGGGCGGAGATGATGAGCACCGCCCGGTCCAACCCCTGGCCAAAGCCATCCAGGAGCAACTCCCCCTGTGCGGAGGCGTCGAGGGTCATCTCCCGGATCACCACCCCTGTCTCCCCGAACTCTATTACCTGGACCGCCCAGCGCTGGGGAAGGAGAGTATCAGTGCGAAGGAAACCTGCCGCTTCCCAACCTCCATCTCCATCCTCAAAATCCTCAAAGTAACTGATCTCGGGGATGGCGATATCATCCAAGAGCAATCCGGGGCGGTTAAAGGCATCGTCAGTGATGTACTCAAAACGAAGGAGCCCCTCCTGGCCGACATAGGGGGTGAGGTCGATCCTTTCCTCCACCCATCCTGGATTGCTTCCCGCTCCCGATTTCCCGGTCCACCCCACCCGGAAGTTATTGCCATAGGGATTTTCGGCGGTGGTAAACCGGCCATCCAGGATCTCCCAGGTCTGGCCGCCATCTGCCGAGATCTCGATATAGGCATAATCGTAGTTGAGTTCAATGTCCCACCACATCTGGACGGTGAGGGTTGCTTTATCTACCCCGCTCAAGTCAAACTCCCGGGTGAGTGTCATATCGCTCACATCCCCGCGGTTGGACCAGAAAACATAACTTCCATTCTGCGGTTCCGTGTCCGCCACCCGGGTGCTATCCTCGCCATCGAATTGGATGAGTACATCTCCGGAGAGGCCCCGGAGTTCATAGTAATCTGTGGCATATTGGTTAACCTTTTCCTCAGTGGTGGTGGGGAGTTCGCTTATCCGTGAAAGCCGGGAGACATTAATATCCAGGCTGGGGTACCCGAAACATCCCCCCGCCAGGTTTGGGTCATCGAGGTAATTAGCCACCACCCAGTCTTTGAAGACCTCGTCAAAAGTAAGAGGGATGCCCCGACCCTCAAAAGTGGCATTGAACCCTTCCACCCCGTCGGCAGCCTGGGCCGTGAATTCACGGACAATATCGGCTCCGAACCTCTCCGCAAAATAGGCCATAAAGAGATATGCCCCCTCATAGTAGGGCCCTGCCTCCCCGATCTCATCAGTCCAGGCCATAATCGCTGTATCCGGTTGGCGGGGGTAGCTGAACACTGAGGCTGGGTATCCGCTTAGGAAACTGGATAGTTCTGCTGAGCCCTCATTGATCCAAGTGTCATCGTTGGCATCTACTGCCCAGTGGACCATATGCTGAAACTCGTGGGCCAGGGTGGGAAGATACCCCCTAGAACTGGGGGGGATATTAGAGATGCTCATGTAGATCATCTCCCGCTGGTTGGAAAAGGGATTGACCGCCTGCGGATACTCGTCCGCGGAAGAATAATACCCACCCACGCTGGGGAGATCGGCATTGAGGATATTGATGCGAGGGTCGGAGTCCACCCCCGGATTCCATTCTTCCCCGAAGAACTGGTGTACGGTAGGGTAGATGTGGGTGTCAAATTCCTGGGCGGCGCGGGCTATATCCCGTTCATCGAAGTCTTCCCCTTCTTGTACCCACCAGTGGGCGTGCTCGGAGATATAGACCAGCCGGGCATCGATCTGGAAATAAGTCTCCGATAACTCCTCATCCTGGATCCAGAATTTCTCTATCGCCCCCACTTGGTAATTAAATGGTTCACTGCGCACCACTTCCGGAACCAAGCCGTCAGTCCTTCCCAGACGGGCGGCGATCTCCCGCGGGTCCCGAGCGGGGATGTTGGTGGAAAAAAGGAGGGCCAATGTCTCTTGCCCGATTTGGGGCACTTCCGACTCCTCGGCTGGTTGCCGAGCCGGACAAGAGACGGTGAGCGGAGTGTGCGAGGCCCCGGTGACCGCGGTTGGGGAAGGGGAGATAGGTGGGGTGGGGCCAATAATGCTTATCCCCCCGGTGGCAATGAAAAGGCTTAGACACAAGGTGAGGAGCAAACATGCAAGGATGATGAGCAGGATGCCAACTAGAGTTAGTCTGCGCACTCTATTTTCCTTTCTAGTAGTCTAAGAGCCGATATTGACGGTCACCGGGCAGGGTTGCGGAAAGTTGCCGGTGTTGTCCACCACCACCAGCCGCAGGGTGTAGGCTCCAGGAGGAAGGGTAGAGGTATCCCAGTTCCCCAGAAAGCCATCGACCACCGGCTCGTAACCAGCAGTTATCCAAGACCAATCGCCCGGACCTTCTCCGATCCCGAACTCCAACTTGTAGTACCAGAAATTCTCAATAGCCGCCGTCCCCCTGACCTCTACTACTCCCGCCAGAGAAGCCCCCACCCCGGGAGAAGTGACTTGAACTCCCGGGTTGGGGCAGGTCGCTGGTGGTGGAGGGATAGGAGTGGATATGATCTCTGGCGTGGGGGTTGTTGTATTAATAATGATTATTGTCCGCGGTAGGGTGGGAGTAGGGGTGGGGTTGAGGGATGTCCCGGAGGAGGGTTGAGTTAAGTCGGGAATAGTCTCTTGGCTAAACTGGGCCAGGGCTGGGGCCAGCCGGGTATCAATCAGGGCCACCCCGGCCACCACCAAGAGCAAACCCAGGGCAAAGAAGCCGGCTTTGTAGGCCCGGGCAGAGGCTTCCTCGCGGGGAATCCACTTCCGAGCACGGGCTACTTCCCGCTGGGCAGTCAAAAAAACATAGAGGGCCGCCAGGATCCCGAGGAGGGAAAGGGCGTAGATATATGGTGCTAAGCGGTCGATAAAAAGTAGGAGAGTGACCATCTTTTTTGATAGGGTGTGTTCCCGATTTTTGGAAAGGCAGTCGTCCACAAGTCAAAAAATGAGTATGGGCGAACACCCTGCCAACCTATATTCTTTCTAAAACTCCTTTTATTAGACGGATCAATTTGGGTACCGCTTTTTCTGCTGCCGCTAAGACATCTTGATGCGTATCTGGGGCAGCGGTATGGTTCTCCGCCATTGCTAGGTTAGAGATCAGGGATATTCCCAGCACCCGCATCCCCCCATGGCGGGCGACAATCACCTCCCCTACGGTGGACATCCCCACCGCATCCCCTCCCCAGCGGCGGAGCATCCTTACCTCAGCCGGGGACTCGAAAGTGGGGCCGGCGAGCATAATATACACTCCCTGACGAAGTATTATTCCCAACCTCTTGCCCACCTCCTGTGCGAGTTTGATAAGCTTGCTATCATAGGCCCCCAGCATTGGGGGGAAGCGAGGGCCCAATCTTTCATCGTTTAGGCCGCGGAGGGGAGTTTCTCCAGCCATGCCCAACAAGTTGATGTGGTCGGTGATAAGCATCAGATCCCCGGGGCGGAAGCGGGGATTGAGCCCTCCCGCGGCATTGGTAACCATCAAAACTCCGGCCCCCATGGCCCGCATCACCCGCAGCGGGAAAGTGGCTTCTTCCAGGGAATAACCCTCGTAGTAGTGGGCCCGGCCCTGCATTAAGAAAACTGCCTTTCCGGCCAGCCGTCCCAGGATCAATTGCCCGGGATGACCTTCCACGGTAGATACCGGAAAATTTGGTATTTCTTGATAGGGAATGGAGACCCTCTCTTCTACCGCCTCGGCCAGCCCTCCCAGGCCGGAACCAGTGATGATTCCAACTTCAATGGCTGAAGGGTAGCGGGCGGCGATAAGACGGGCGGTCTCCGTTATCTTTTGGTAAGCGTGGGCCACGCTGGGTTATTTCCCCAGTTTCTCCAGGAGTTGGGCCTTCTCTCTCTCGAACTCCTCAGCAGTTATCAGCCCTTTTTTGCGCAGCTCGTCTAGTTCGGAGATCATCCGCGGGATGTCTGCTTCGGTGGGGGCCTTGGCCCGGGCGGGGAATTCTCCTCCCTGCTCCATTTCTGCCTTTTGGTTGAGCATGGTGGTTTTGAAAAGGACCGGCCGGGCGACACGATGGAAAATATTCCGTCCCGCCTCGCTGGCGGTAAGGATCTCTATCCGGCCATAATCCAACAGTCGCCCCAGCACCGACTGGTCCAAGACCACATCGTTTACTTTCTCCAGAGAGGAATCGATAGAGTGCTTGTTGAAAATTCCCTCCAGTTGGATCACCCGACGGTTGGTGACTACATAGACCTCGTTCCACCAGTTGGCTATATCTAGGATCAGCTTCCAGCCGGGATAGATCAGGAAGAGAAGTAACAGGATGGACCAGTTCTGGGTGAGACCCGTAAGCGACACCGCGGCTCCGAGAATAATCAGAAAGAGGAGGCTGTTGAACAGGACCGAACCGATGATCACTATCCAGTGCTGCCGAGTTTTGAAGACCACTGCTTCATTCTCGCCGAGAAGCCTTTCCAGGTATCCCATTTCTCCTCCTTATTTTGCTCGCGGGTGGGAGCGGTTGTAGACCTCCCGCAGCCGGTCGGTAGTCACCTGCGTATAGATCTGGGTAGTAGAGACATTGGCATGGCCCAAAAGTTGCTGGACATTGATCAGATCTGCATCCCCGCCCAAAAGGTGGGTGGCGAAGGAATGGCGGAGGGTATGGGGTGTGACCCGGGCGGTGAGCCCCGCCCGCTGGACATACCCCTTGAGGATAAGCCACAGCCCTTGCCGGGTCAGCCGCTGTCCTCGCTGGTTGAGAAAGAGGGCCCTTTCCCCCCTCTCCTTCAGGAATTGGCCGCGGGCTTTATCAATATAGGCAGAGAGGGTCCGCACCGCCAGGGGGTGGATGGGGATCACCCTTTCTTTCCCGCCCTTGCCCAAGCAACGCACTGAACCGGAAGCCAGACTGAGGTCGTCGAGATTGAGGGAGATCAGTTCCGAGGCCCGCATGCCCGTGGCGTAGGCCAGTTGCAGGAGGGCCTGGTCGCGGAGACCCTTGGGGCTGCCCTCCGCGGCGGCGGCGGCGGTCTGAGCAAGGAGTTGTTTCACCTCTTCTTGGGAAATGGCCCGGGGAAGACGCCGCTCTACTTTAGGAGAGTCCAAGCCGGCGGTAGGGTTTCCGGGGATAACTTCTTCCTGGGCCAGGAACTTGAAGAAGGATTTAATCGCTGCCACCTTACGGGCCACGGTAGAGGCGGTGTAACGCCGGTCCCCGCGCAGATGGAGGATATAAGAGACAATATCCTCTTTGGCCACTTCCGCCCAGTTTGTTTTCGGGGTTTCTAACTCTTTCTGGAGATGCTCTAGAAACTGGGTGAGGTCGATGGCATAAGCAGAAAGTGTGTTTTTGGAATAACCCCGTTCCACCACCAAGTACTCTAGGAAAGAATTGATTTTGGTTTCCATAATCCCCCTCCGTGGCTAGCCAGTTGAGCGGGGGACATTCTACCACAACTTTGCATAAAGTAAAAGGCCCTCCCATGGAGAGGCCTTGTCAAATGGCCAAATACTACCCCCACTAGGAAATTAACATCGCATCCCCGAAGGAGTAGAAACGATATTCCTGGGCGATGGCCTCGACGTAGGCTTTGTCGGCGAGGGATTTCCCGGCAAAGGCGGAAACCAGCATGAGCAATGTAGAGCGGGGTAGGTGAAAGTTGGTGATCAGGGCTTCTACAATTTTGAATTCAAACCCAGGATAGATAAAAAGATCAGTCTCCCCACCGCCTGGTCGCACCATACCACTTCTCCCTTGGGCCTCCAAAACTCGCACTACACTAGTGCCCACAGCAATGACCCGCTGTCCCTCGAACTTGGCTCTGTTGATCGTCTCCGCAACTAAAGGGGCTAATCGGAAGCGCTCGGCCTCCATTTGGTGCTCCTCGATCTCATCCGTGCTCACCGGGCGGAAGGTGCCCGGCCCAACATGCAGAGTGATAAAAGTTATCTCCACTTCCTTGGCTTTGATTTTGTCTAGAACTTGGGGGGTGAAATGCAGCCCGGCAGTAGGGGCGGCCACTGCTCCGTCTCTTCGAGCATACACCGTCTGATAACTTTCCGCGTCTTCTAGCGGACGGTGGATATAGGGCGGGAGGGGGACTGAGCCTAGCCTTGCTAGGTGCGGCTCGACGGCCTCAGCAAATTCTAGCACCCGTCTCCCTTCTGGGGTGCTTTTGAGCACTGTTGCTTGGAGACGCGAGTCCCCGTTGGCAAATTCGATGGCTGTTCCCGGAGCCAGGGAGCGACCCTGTACCATCGCCTCCCATATTCTCTCTTGGCGCTTGTGGGTGAGAAGGACCTCGACCTTACCCCCGCTGGGCACCTTGCGGCCGAATAATCGGGCAGGGATAACCCGCGTGTCATTGGCCACCAGCACATCCCCAGGCTGGAGATACTCGATGATCTCTGAGAAGCGGCGGTGCTCTATCTCACCCGTGACTTTATGCAACACCAGGAGACGCGAAGAGTCGCGGGGCTCAGCCGGTTTCTGGGCACTGAGCTGGGGAGGTAGGGGGTAGTCAAAATCGCTGATTTTCATTATCTCGCAGTCTCCGAGGAAGGGCAGGAATCGTTAGAAGAACAATTCAATGGTCTCTTTCACTGTCTCTGCGTCGAATGCGAGCCCCAAACCCGCGAAAGATGGAATATCGCCCTTTGGAGTTCGAATAGGAGCGTATCTTGTTTCCGCCAAGATACCTAGAAGAACCGGTCTTGGTGGACCGAACACAACCTCTTGTTTAACAAATCTTGCAGGGCTGGGTTTTAACACGACAGGGCTACCGCTCGACCCAGGAATGACCGCACCATCTATTAGGAATCCTCGGAGGATTCTCTTCCTTATGGTGCCGGCCTACTCTATCTCGTCTTCAAGATTTTCTCCTATGCGCGTTGCAATGATACCACCTCTTACTAATGGAAAGTTAGACTTTGCGTGCCTTAATCCTAACGGATAGCCAATGACCAAAACTTCATCCCCTATGGTTATATCGAGTTCTTGCATCTTTGTCTGATCGCTGAAAAGAGAATAGTCGGGCCATCGTTTTTGGATTTGGGG
>JACPPX010000083.1 GCA_016190785.1 Chloroflexota bacterium | reverse complement strand
TCGGATTTCCGCAAAGCCAGTGCCGGGCTGGTGGGTTTGCATGATATAAGTTGGGTGTGGAAAGAATTGACCGAGGAGCGGATAAAAGAGCATCTCCAGAAGGGAGAGGTTTTGGCCTACCTAGGACCAGGAGGAGCAATAGACGCTTTGGCGATTGTTGCTGGGCTCGCTGGAGGAGAGGAGAGGTGGATATCTTACCTTGATGGGAAACCATCTGCGGTCCAGGAGCTGGCCTTGGCTCTTCGGGGCTGGGGGGATCCCCTCCGGGAAATCGAGGGGCTATTTCCGGAGCCATCGGTGGTGGTTTCCATATTGGAAGAGGTAGGCTACCAGCGAGGGTATGAACCCCGGATGTGGATTTTTGAAAAAAGATTTGGCCCGGAAGAAGGGTGAAATGACTGATCGCATCTGGGATCTGAAAGCCGAAACTATGCCCCGTCAGGAGAAGAATCGCTTGCAATTCTCCCGACTCCGGGAAACTGTGGAGAGGGTTGCCAGCCAAGTCCCTTTCTACCGTCAGCTCTTCGCTGAGAAAGAGATCGATTCTAGTAAAATTCGATCCCTAGAGGACACGATCGCTCTTCCCTTTACCAGCAAAGAGGATCTGCAGAACCATTACCCCTTTGACATGCTTGCTGTTCCCCTGGAGGAAGTGGTGCGCATCCATTCCTCGTCGGGAACCAAAGGGAAGGTTACCCCGGTTGGGTACACAAAAAGGGATATAGATACCTGGGCAGAGAATGTGGCCCGGATTGTGGTTGCGGCCGGAGTGAACGCCCAGGACTTGGTCCAGGTCTCCTTCAGTTATGGGCTTTTTACCGGCGGGCTGGGGCTGCACTATGGCTTGGAGCGGGTAGGGTCTGCGGTGATACCAGTGGCCAGTGGCAATACTCCGCGCCAACTCCTGGTGATGCAGGATTTGGGGAGCACGGTGCTGGTCTCCACCCCTTCCTATGCCCTGTATCTAGCGGAGGCGGTGGCCCAACAAGGGGTTAAGAACAAATTGCAACTCCGGCGGGGGCTTTTCGGGGCAGAGCCCTGGAGCGAGGGGGTGCGCAAGAAAATCGAGGAGGGTTTTGGTCTCCAAGCCTACGACAATTATGGACTCAGCGAAATCATGGGACCTGGGGTATCGGGGGAATGTCAGGAAAGAAACGGGCTGCACCTCAACGAGGACCATTTTCTACCGGAAATCATTGACCCCCAAAGCGGTGAACCTCTTGACTATGGAGAAGAAGGAGAACTAGTCCTCACCACCCTCACCAAAGAAGCCTTTCCCCTAATCCGCTACCGCACTCGGGACATAACCCGTCTCTATCCCGACCCCTGCCCCTGTGGGCGGACCACGGTGCGCATGGCCCGGGTGGCAGGGCGGAGCGATGATATGCTCATCATCCGCGGAGTCAACATCTATCCCTCCCAGGTGGAGCATGTCCTGACTCAGATCCCGGGGGTGGAGCCCCATTATCAACTGGTTGTCTCCCGCGATGGCTCCCTGGATGCTTTGGAGGTGCAGGTGGAGGTCCAGGCCCCGGCGGAGGAGCACGAAATCTGGAGCAAACGCATCGAGGAAAAATTGCGAGGGGTACTGGGGCTGCGCACTAGAGTAACTATCCTGGAGACGGGAAGCCTGCCGCGGAGCGAAGGTAAGGCGAAAAGAGTAGTGGATCAACGCTGAATGGTGCAGGTCAGCAGATCTCGCCTCCCCCGCTCTTTTTACCATCGCCCCACTTTGGTCGTGGCCCGGGAGCTTCTGGGCCGGCGCTTGGTGCGCATCTCCCGCGGGCGGAGGCTCTCGGGGCTGATCGTCGAGACCGAGGCTTATATCGGGGAGGAGGATTCGGCGAGCCACGCTTTCCGCGGCTTTACCCCGCGGAATGCGGTGATGTACGGCCCACCAGGCCACGCCTATGTTTACTTCACCTACGGGAGGCATTGGTGCCTCAACCTAGTCACTGAGGAAGAAGGATTCCCCGCCGCAGTCCTCCTCCGGGCGATAATCCCCGATGAAGGGATGGAGATTATGCACCGCCGGCGGAATGGTCGGGGCCTGGCGGATGGGCCGGCCAAACTTTGCCAGGCCCTGGTCATTGATAAGCGGTTCAACGGTGCGGATGCGGTGGAGGGGCCCCACCTTTTCCTGGAGCGGGGATCGGTTCTTCCCCGAAACAAGATAAGGTCCGGCCCGCGGGTGGGGATCCGAGGGGCCGATGCCCGGTCCCAGAAACGCCCCTGGCGATTCTGGGTAGAGAGGTCTATTTGACGGAAGTCATGGGATGTGTTATATTTTCCTCACTTTATTTGTTGAGGAGAGTGCCAGCCATAGAAGTGAGGCCAGAGAAGGACCTGCCCGGATGAGGGGTGTTTATCCTCTAGAGGTGCAGCGATAGAGCGTGAGTTGAGGATAAACGAAGCCATCCGGGCCCCCCAGGTGCGGGTGATCGGCGAAGAAGGTGGGCAATTGGGGATCATGCCCATTGCCCAGGCCCTGTCCCTGGCTCGTAGCCGCAACCTGGATCTGATTGAGGTCGCCCCCCAGGCTGTCCCCCCAGTTTGCCGCATCCTGGACTACGGGAAGTTCATCTACGAGCGGCACAAGCGGGAGAAAGAAGCCCGCAAAGCCCAGAAGGCGATCGAGGTCCGGGAGATGCGTTTCCGTCCCAAAACCGGAGCCTTCCATCAAGAGATCAAAGCCAAACGGGTGCGGAAATTCCTGGAGCAAGGGGCCAAGGTTCGGCTGCGGGTCCTTTTTCGGGGGCGGGAGAACACCCATCCGGAGGTAGGGTTCTCGCTGCTTCAGGACCTGGCCAAGATGCTAGAAGATGTGGGAGCAGTTGATACCCAACCGCAGATGGAGGGGCGGAGCGTATTCATGATCCTGGCCCCGCTAAAAAGAAAGACGGCAAATAAGCAAGCCAAGGTTGAGGAAAGAGCAGATGCCAAAGATCAAAACCCATAAAGCGACGGCCAAGAGGTTTAAAGTATCGGCCCGGGGCAAGCTTCTGCGGGCTAAGATCGGAAAGAGCCATCTGCGGCGCAGAAAGCCGGGGCGGACTAAGCGGCTCTATTCCCGCACTTTGACTACGGCATCCCCGGCCACGGCTAAGCGGGTGCGGCGGCTGGCTCCTTATTTGAAATAATTCCAGCATAGAGGAAATAGACATTGGCTAGAGTAAAAGGTGGACCTAAAACCCGACGGCGACACAAGAAAGTGCTGGCCCTGACCAAAGGGCAGCGCGGCAAGCGGCATGCCCTGTACCGCCGCGCCCACGAGGCAGCAATCCATGCCCTGAAATACGCCACGGTGCATCGTCGCACCCGGAAGCGGGACTTCCGCCGCCTGTGGATCCAGAGGATCAATGCCGCTAGCCGGGCGCATGGTCTCTCCTACAGCCAGTTCATCTCCGGACTCAAAAACGCGGGGGTGACCCTGGATCGCAAAGTGTTGGCTGATATTGCGGTGAAAGATGAACAGGCCTTTGCCCAGCTGGTGGAGACGGCTAAGGCCGTGCCGTCTGGCTAATACAAAGATTCTATAAATAAGCGGGAGTGGAATTGAGCACAAAGAGGGCAGAAATGCCCTTTTTGTATGTATCAATACCATTAATCTCCAGGCTACTATTTATCGTATATATAATGGCAGGATCGTAAGGTTATATATACAAGAATCGGGCTGCAGCCAGCAAGGAGGTGAAGAAAGCAATGGCCTATCGAGGTGGGATAGCACAAGCGTTGCTTATCTGGATGCTGACAATTATTTTCTCCGGATGTAGCACTTCGGAAAGCCCGGCTATGGAAAGTATGATCCTTCCCGAGATGCCCCCCAGCCAGGAAGGTATGGGGGAGGAGATTTCCCAAATTGCAGAGTGGTTGCAGGTGCCGCTTACTGATGTGCGCAGCGGGGAGGTGTTCACCCTCGCCGGTTTTAAAGGCCGGGTAGTGCTGGTGGAGATGATGGCGGTGTGGTGTCCCAATTGTTTAGACCAGCAACTATATATCTCTGCCTTAAAAGAACAGTTGGATAACCCTGATCTCGTGCTCGTTTCTCTGGATATTGACCCCACGGAAAGTGAGTTGCTTCTCAAACGGTATGTGGCTCGACAGGGTTTCACCTGGGCCTTTGCCCTAGCCTCACCCGAGGTGGCTCGGGAGATCGCCACCCTCTATGGCAACCAATTCCTGAACCCCCCCTCCACTCCCATGCTCCTCATCGACCGCGAGGGAGTAGTCCACCCCCTGCAGTCTGGGATAAAGAATGTGGACGCCCTGCTACGCAGCCTAGAAAATTACCTATAGAGGGTGAAGGATTGCCGGAAGCGCTCACCGCCTTTGCCATTGGGCTTTTAGCGGCCAATAGCCCCTGTGTGCTCCCCCTCTACCCTGGATTTCTGGCTCTTTTGAGCGGGATGGGTGCTGCCGGTCGCCGTCCCCCGCTACTCTTAGGGGGGTTGATGCTCTCTGGAGTGTTAACCATGATGCTTGCTTTGGGGGCTGGGGCGGTGAGCCTAGGGGTCCCCTTGGCCAATACTCTGGGTGTTCTCCTACCCTTGGCTGATCTCATCCTGCTACTCCTGGGTGTCTTACTTATCCTGGGACGCAACCCTTTCCAGTCCCTGCCCCAATTGCGAGTTCCGGCTTTGGCCGGGCCCTATGGCAATGCTTTTGTTTACGGTCTTTTATATGGCCCTTTGGTCCTGCCTTGTTCTGGGCCATTGGCAGTGAGTGTCTTCGCTCTCTCTTTCTCTGCTCAGGAGGCGTTCAGTCGATTAGGGGTGTTTTTATCTTTTGGGTTGGGATTCGGCTTGCCGCTTGTAATCCTTTCCCTCTTTTCTGGTGTCACTCAGCGACGGATCACTAACCTCTTGGTGAGAAACGCCCACTTCCTGAATAAGGGGGGAGGGACGCTTCTCATCCTCTTAGCCATTTATCACCTGGTGAGCAATTGGAGTTTTATCCAACTTGCTTGGGGAGTTTGAGACCTTCTCTTACCAAGCAGACCCTTCTAATTTCTCCTGTTGTATTTTGGTTCAGGGTCGGATGGAGAGCGAGTTGCTAAATATCTCTCCCGGCCATAGACTTTTTCGGCGAGCATGCGCTCCACTTTAATATTCCTCCTAATCCTTGTTTTCATCCTCCCCGGCTCGGCCGCGGCCCACGGGATTTTGATTTCCTCTACCCCTGCTCCTAACTCCGTCCTTGAAGAGCCTCCCTCCCAGATTATCCTCACCTTCAGTGAGCCCCTGGCCCCGCGCGGTAACCGGGTGCAGATCCGCGATGCCCGCGGAGGGTTGTTGGAGGTGGGGGATCCCACTCTTAATCCGCAAGATGCCACTCGACTTATACTTTCTGTTCCGGAGCTAGCCGAGGGAATCTACTCCGTTGAGTACCGGGTGCTCTCGGCGGTAGATGGGCATTTCACGCTCGGTCGTTTTGATTTTGGACTCGGAAATCCAGCCGAACTCCGTCCCCTGCTGGAGGGGAGAGTAGCAGCGGCACCGGAATTATTATCTATCGGTGTTGAGGCGGTTTTGCGCTGGACGGGGCTCTTAGCCCAGGCGGCCTTGGTGGGGGGGATGGCTTTCGGTTATTTCCTATGGCGCGGCGCTTGGAAATCGGGAAGAGCGAGATCCGCAACTCACGATATGTTTATATCCCGCTTCAAACAATCCTCCCTCCTGGCCTGGGGCTTGCTGCTTATCAGTCACTTGGGAAGCTACAGTTATCGCGCCCTGCAACAAGTAAGCGGAGCGGGTTCTTCAGGAGAAGGGGTCGCAGACTTCTTTGTTCCCCTTTTAACCAGTTATGGCCACATTTGGGCCCTCAACCTGGTCCTCATCCTTTTCTACCGGATGGTGGTAAGAGGCATTAGACCTGAGAACTGGTCTGCGATAAATAACGGGTTGTTTTTGGGAGGCCTTATCCTCTTTACCCAAGGTCTGGCCGGACACGCCGCCGCTTTGCCGGGCCGAACAGCGGCGGCAGGAATCGTGGTTCAGTTCGTACATACCCTCGCTGTTTCTCTATGGGTGGGAGGGCTGTTTCAACTGGCCTGGAATGTTCCCCGCTCCCTCCGGGAGGTGGCTAAAGCGCAACGAGACGAGTTATATGCCTATCTCGTTCCCCGTTTCTCGACTTTGGCTCTGGGCAGCGTGGCCCTTCTGGTGGGTAGCGGCCTGATTTTGGCTTGGTTGCAGGTGGGAGATTTGGCCGCCCTATTCACCACCTTTTACGGCAATGTTCTTAGCATCAAGACCCTAGTGTTTCTGCCCCTACTCGGGCTGGGGGCCATCAATTTCTTGTTTCTGGTGCCGCGCATCATTGCCGCCAGATCGGGGAGGGTGGATAGCAGAACCGATAGTACCCCGGGACTTCTCTTGCGCACGGTGCGGGGGGAGGTTTTATTGGCCACCGCCGTACTGAGCGCAGCGGCGGTCCTTTCCGCCCTACCTCCGGCCCGGGTAGCCACTCTTCAGGCGGGGAGGGAAGTATTGCCGGCCAGTGATCCCCAAGCCCTGGCTATCTTACAAGAAGTGGATGGGGCCATGAACCGCTTGGCCACTCTCCGTGAGCACCAGGTTCTGAGCGATGATGCGGGGAATGCGGTGCACACTTTCTTCGAGTATCAGTCCCCGGACCGATTCCGGTATCGGGTATTGGGGGGTGGGAGAGGGGTCACGGTGGGGAAGGTGCAGTACTACCGGGCTTTGGGGAAGACGAGTTGGAGGGTGACGGACTTTCCAAAAGCATATGTTTTTCCCAATTACAATTATGCCGGGCGGGCCATCGGGGCGCATATTGATGAAGAAACGGAATTTGGTGGGCAAGAGGTAATCATAGTTGGATTTTGGTTAGACCGAGATCTGGAATTTGAGTTCGAATTATGGATCGACAAAGAGACACATCTCGTCCGGCAGTTGACCATGGAGGGGCCCGGCCACCACATGCTGAGCACTTTTACCTTCAATCCTCCTTTGGAGATTAAGCCTCCGTTGTGATGAAGATCCATATTGAGAGTTGCTAGTCATGTGACCAAAAACAACGAGATCGGATAACCGGTCTCGTTGCCTATTTGCGAACTTGTCCGGGCTACTTGGCCATCATCATTGCGGACTGGCCGGACTTATAGTAGACCCAGGCGGCCCAGATGCCCACCACGAGGTGGACCAGGTTGTCCAGGGGGCTCTCCAGATTGGCGAGTCCATAGAAGTTGAAGACCTGGTTGGCATAGCTGCCGGCGGGGAGGATCCAAGGGTAAATGCCGAAGAATAGAGCGACAACGGCTAGGATTCCCACCAGCAATCGCTGATAGCTCATGGGAAAATAAAAAGCCGCAGCCAAGCCGACGATGCCCAGGACAGTATGGGCCACATTTTCGGAGTTATCGAACCAGAGGAGTTCCCCCAAGAGGCCGGGAACAATAAAACCAACGATGCCCAATAGAAGAAGGATGGCCCCACCATAGACCAGAAAGCCCTTGGGGTTATCGAAGGAAACGCCTGTCATCATGTTTTTCTCACCTCCTTTCTATATTTAATTTGACCATCTATGTCTACTTTGACTATTGCTATAACAACACTACGACAAAGCGAGGGATGCGGTTTTCAAGAAGCAACATAATGCTAATTCACGGTTATCTTCTCTGGGATCTGACCGATAATGAGACAAACCGGGCAGGCGCCCTCGGCCCAGGAGGATAAAGTCTGGGCGGTGGTTGTCCGCTCCCTCCTCCCTTTGGCCCACCAGATGATGAGCCCTAAGCCCAAAAAGACTCCCACCCCAAGGAGCAGAGGGATAGTGGCGCTGGTAAGGAGGGAGATGGCCAGAGGGCCGATGGTGAAGCCGAGGAGTACATGGAAAGCGATGAAGGCTATGCTCCCTAGGATCAAGGCGGGGATAAAAGTGGCATAGGGAACTGCGGCCAATCCGCACCCCAGGATGCACACGATGCGTAGCCCGGGGGTGAAGCGGGCTAAGGCGATGGAGGGCCAGCCACGGTTGGATAAGGCCCGGGAGGCACGGTCCAGCCGCTCCCGGGTCAACCCCAGAAGTGGGCCAAAGCGGTAGATGAAGGCTCGACCGGGGCCACGGGCCAGGACATACTGGATCCAGCCTCCGACAATTGCCGCTAGGGTTATGGAAAGGAGAAGGAGAGTCAGGTCGATTTGCCCCAAAGCGGCGGCTGCTCCGGCGGTAATCATGAGCACATCTCCGGGCACGGGGATGGGGACCCCAATCTCTTTGAGGAGCATTACTACGAAAATAGAGATTAGGCCGTAGGATTGCCAAAGATCTCCCAGGCTGCCTAAGAGTTGAGCAAAAGCGTCCAACCTAAACCTTGCCTCCAGCTAAGGCTTGCCGAATCTCGGAGTAAGCCTGAGTCAGATAGTGGCGGATACTATTCCAGTCCTGGGCGATATCGGTCGAGGTGCGGCTGGTGATGCGGTCCACGGTTTCCGCCGCCGCGGAGCGGAGTTCGGCTGACCTGTGCACCTTCTCCATAGGCAGGCCGAAGAGAGTACTGTGCAGTTCCGCCAGGGCCTGGATCATGTCCGCTTTGTCCGGATTACCCACCAATTGGCGGTGGACAATCCAGTAACGGAGTTCCAGTTCCGCTGCCCGCTGCGGGTCATACCCCGCGTTGGCTTTTGCTGTGGCATAAAACTTCTCCAGATATGCTTTGGTGGCGGGAACATCGTTTTCCTTAGGAGCGAAGGCCATCGAGGCCCGGGTGACATAGTAGGCAGCACGCAGTGCAGATAACCAGGAGAGGCGAAACTGCTCACGGCAAAGCAACACCAGGAGCCAGAAAGCACGCGGCCAGTTGCGGGCATAATAGGCCTCCCAACCCGCGGCCTCCAGTTCGGCAAGCCGGGCGGGGTCAAAATTCCAAGTCTTTCCCAATGCTTATCCCTTTCGCCAGAACACTAGTCCTAGCCAGATGTACCACAGGGGATTCAGGACAAATCCAGCCAAGAGAGCGGGGATCAAGATTATGGGATTGGTGGCGGTGACCACAATCAAACGGCCAAGGTAAATGATGATCAAGGTGATGGCCAAGAGCTATCCAAGATAGGCCAAGTTGTTGGGGAAGGAGCGGCTGCGCCGCATAAGCCAGGAGAAGATGAAAAGTGCAATGCCGGTAATTCCAAAGGTGAGTAAACCTCGGGGATCTATTTCGCTGGGCAGGACTTCAGTCACTGTCGGTGGATTGATGGCATTGGCCAGGTCAAATCCTCCGTGGATCACTGCCCCGAAAGCCCCTACTATCCCCAGCAGCAAGGCCCATAGGGCGAAGCCGGGCTCCATCTCCCGCAACCGGTGGTATAGGGCCACCAGGACGGGAGTAGCAAAGAGTCCCACCAGCAGGAGGGAAAGGGCGATGAGCAGCCCGCCCAAGTCGAGGTCGCTGCGGGAAATAATAACGAAAGCCAGGGAGTAGAATAAGCCGGCAATGCCGGTGAGGATGGCACTAATTCCGGCTAACTTCTCGAAACTGATGGATTTCATAAGCCTCCTTCTTACTTTTCAAGGTTGCTCCATTATATATACTGGACTAGGGTTGTCCAGTTTTATGCGTCCTTGGACTGCAATGTGCAAGGAGTCTGCAAGTCGGGCTGGGTGAAACTGCCAATTGGCATTATCCTCGCCGGGCATCTTGAACGCTTATACTACGCATCAACTTGCGCCGACCGATCTCTATCTACGCTTCCCCGCAGGCTGAGCATCCCCACTCCGCCGAGAACCAGGGCGACTCCGCTCCACTGGATGAGAGAAAGGTGCTCGGCGAAGATGAGAAAGCCCCACAGGACGGTAGCCATGGGCTGGAGCAAGAGGATGACCGAAGTCTCCAGTGCCGGGAGGCGGGGGAGAGCGGTGGCAATAAGCAGCCAGCTCCCCACTTGGGAAATCAAGGCCAGGGCCAGAAGCCAAGCGTGGGCTGGCCAGGAGACGGCGAATTGGAAGCCGGGATCGAGAAGTCCGATGAGTAACGCCCCGACAACCGCCCCCCCGGTTGTATCCAGGAGAGGACCTACAGGAGTGCTCATTTGGCGGTTGGCGGAGCGGAAAACAAGCAGGAAGCCGGCATAGACCGCTCCATCCAGCACTCCCAGGATCATGCCCCCCAAGGGGTCTTGGCCGTAACTGCCTCTTTGCCCCAATCCGGAAATGAAGAGGGCTCCCAGAAGCACCAGGGGCACGGTGAAGAAGGTCAATGGTTTGGGCCTTTCCCGGTAGAGGTGCCAGGCCGCCAAGCCAACAAAGACGACTTGGGTGTTAGCCAGGACAGTGGCTAACCCGGCGCCGATCAAGGCGATGGTGCGGTGGAAGATGGTGAGATCTATGGCCAGGAGGAGACCACTGGCCACCGCCAGGAGCCGCAGCCCAGCCGGCCTATTGTCGCGATGACGGAGGAAGAGCCAGAGGATAAGAAGAATGGGGAAAGCATACAGAGTGCGGAAGAAGGCGGCAGTAGTGGGGGAGACATCCGCCAGACGGACCCAGACCGCGGAGAAAGATATTCCCAGAGTACCGAGGAGGGCGAGGAGGCGATTCAAGTCAAAGTCCAGCCACGATCAGAAGGGCTTGAACATCATCAGCCAGAGAATAATAGCGATGCCCCCGATGCCGATGACCGCCAAGAGCACCGGTCGCGAAGAGAAGGAAGGAGAAGAAAGGATGCGCGCTATCTCCTCCGGGCTGGCCGGGGGGAGGGGCGGCATTTGCTTCATTTTCAGTCCTTCGAAGTAGGGAAGCCCGACTGCTTTCCGAACCCGACTATATAGGAGGCTGCCGAGCGGAGTCATGACTATCGTTACGGCGATCAAAAGCCCCAGCGAGGCCCAGATCCATCCTTGGCCCCACCAATTGCCCATAAATCCGGCGATGATCCCAGTGACCAGCAGGATAAGGAATCCAGCATACATGAAGCTGAGCGAATAGGTGGACAGTTCAAGGAGGGCGCGGACCCGCTCTATATCACGCTCGTTGCGGAGCTTAAAGGCGACCACCGCCGAAGCGCCGTGAGGCATGATAAAAAGAAAAGCCCCCAAAATATGTAGGAAGACAACCCAGGGGTAAAAATTCACTTTATCCTCCTTTGTCGGTTTTAGTTTTCGGTTCTCCTTTAGACAGCAGGCCCAGTACCCAGAGGTGGGCCAACGAAAACCCGTGCCTGGCGGGCCACGCTCAGTGCCGTCCAGAAAAGAACTAAGGCGAATACGGGGTGGAGAGCAGCAACGGCGGGAGCATTACTGCGAAAGAAAGTAAATATGGGCAAAATGAAAGAGATGACCACCGGGACTGCAGTTCGACCAATAGTGGGGCGCGGCAGCCGCCCCAGGAACACGAAAACAAGAGTGAGGAATGCCATTCCGTGGACTACGGTGTAGCCGAAACCGATATGGTCTTTCCAGTAAAGTGGCGAAGCAAATAAACTGAGGCCAGCAATGAAAACCTGAATCAATATACTGGCCACGAAAAGCCAAGCGAAGATCACATAACCATACCTCATCCACTTGACCATATTTGCAGGTTCTCCTTTCACAGCAAATCAGACTTGTTGTGCCCGGCCAGCCTTATGGCCTGGGACACGAGGCTGGCAATCTGCTGCAAAGACTCGCGATCTTGCGGCGTGTAATCCAAGCCACTTTTGCGCACTCCCAGAGCAAGAAAGCCATAGCGCGTCCCGTCGCTCTCCAATGGCACTCTCATCTTGGCCTCGCCGTGCCATTCGCCGAAGGTGTGGGTCGGCTCCTTTTGCATATCTTTGTCCAAATAGACCGCTCCGCTCTGGGCAGTGAAGGCGGTAGCGACTTCGTCCAGCAGGCGACGGGTTAGGCTCCGGACATCGATCACCCAGATTCCCGACCGCACTTGCTCCCCAAAATCTCGCAATGCTTTGGTGGGGTCACTCACTTCCTTGAAGCGTTTGTCCACAATCGTTTGCAGGCTGGTTTTGGCCGGGGTGAAGGCTGCGGCCACCACCAGGGTAGTGAGCACAATAGCCGCATCCGATTTCTCTCCGGTTATGGCCACAAATAACCTTTGGAACAGTCCGATGGAAGCGGTGTAGACCCCAGCCAAGATAGCGGTGAGGGAACCGTAGACCAGGGTGCGGTTGATGATCAGGTCGATGTCATAGAGGCGGTATTTGAGGATGGCGATGCCTATTGACACCGGAAGGCCGGCCATGGCGGCAATAAACAAGAACTGGCTGATCTTGGCAATTGTTGTGGAGGCAGTGGCCGGGGCGGAAAGGAGGATTCCCGGGAAGCCAGCAAAGACTGTCAGGATAGCAGCGTAGGCAAACCACTTCAGTTGTTGGCGCTCATCCCCTCTGGATTCCCGGAACCTGAGGACGAGGGAGGTCGCCGAGGCTGCCATAAGACTCACCATGAAAATGAAGAAGATGGGCGTCAGGGGGCCTGACAAATCTGGGAATCCGCTTATGCCAAACGGATTCTCGATGGCCGAGAAATTATTTAGCGGACCGGGAGCAAAAGCCTGCGCCGCGATCCCCATCCCCATGACAAAAGGAGCCAGCCAGGCTATAGGTCGCCAGCGGGGAGACTTCAATTGTCCGTTAGGAAACAGGAGAAACAAGTAAGTTCCGATAACGCCAACACCTAAGACCCAGATCCAGGCCTGGACCCACGCCATGAATTCCCCCGCCGGGAGGTATCCCGGGCTGACTAGAAGGGCATAGGTAGCATACTGCTGGGCAAAGAGCTGGATTCCGGATGGGGCAGCAAGCCCCAAAAAGAGCCAGCCAATGGGATTCTCTGGCCGATTCCTGGCAATCAGCCAGCCTATGATGGAAAAGGATACTCCGAAAATAGCGACAAAGCCCCGAAATCCCCAGTCAGTGCTGGGTATTGGCACATTCCAACTCAGAGCCAGGAAGAAAAGCCCGGCGGCAGTGAGGCCCAGGCCGAGGGCCAACAGGAGCCAGGCCAGCCAGCGGGCAGTACGGGTGGACATCATCGGTGCCCCTTTTTCATGCTCAACCAGTTTTCTAGCGAAACACGGCGAGTATAGTTTCCTTTGGTAGGGAGGTCAACAATTGGGCCGATGTTTACAAAAGTCAATACGGCGTCTTGCTTGACATGGCTTTTTATGCTATAATGCTCCAAAGTTGAGGTAAAGATGCGCTGGGGCTGGGGATCGAGAAGCGAGTTCGTCTTTGCGGGCGCCATAGGGGGTCCCGACTGAGCGTCGGGATCGGCTCCCGCTTTTGGTTTGCTCCTGAGGGACCCTCTTCGTATACTTGTCGCGAAGGGGGCTTTTGTTTTTAAGGATTAAAAGAGCATGAAAAAGGAGTTGCAAAATCTGCGTAATAAAGCCTTGAAGGAGCTGGCTAGGGTCAAAGACTTGTCGGCGGTGGAAGCCTGGCGGGTGGCCTATTTGGGACGGAAGGGCACTCTAACTCAACTTCTGCGCAGTGTAGGCCAGCTCTCAGCCAAGGAGCGGCCCAAGGTAGGTGAACTTGGCAATCGCATCAAAGAAGAACTGCAAACCGCCCTCCAGGCCCGCATCCAAGAGTTGGAGAAAGAGGCCCAAAAAGTCCGGGAGGCAGAGACTCTGGATATTACCCTCCCTGGTCGCCGTCCCCCGCAGGGGGGGCTGCATCCCGTTACTCGCACCTTGAACGAGATCATCGAGATCTTCACTCCCCTCGGCTTCTCGGTTTACGAGGGACCGGAGGTGGAGTGGGACCGCTATAACTTTGAACTGCTCAATATCCCTCCTGACCACCCCGCTCGCGATATGTGGGATACCCTCTACATTGCCCCGCCGTATGGCAAGGGCCAGGATATGCTTTTGCGCACTCACACTTCCCCGGGGCAGATCCGGCTGATGCAGGAAATGGCTCCCGCTCCCCTGCGGGTGCTCATCCCTGGCCGTTGCTACCGCTACGAGGCGGTGGATCCCACCCATGAGTGGATGTTTGTCCAGGTGGAGGGTCTGGCGGTGGGGAAAAAGATCACCATGGCGGATCTCAAAGGGGTGCTCTCCCACTTTGCGCGGCAGATGTTCGGGGAGGAACTGAAAGTGCGTTTCCGCTGCGATTATTTCCCCTTTGTAGAGCCGGGGGCGGAGATGGCCATCGAATGTTTTGTCTGCCACGGGCCGGGGTGCCGGACTTGCAAGTACACGGGATGGATCGAGATTTTGGGGGCAGGGATGGTCCATCCCCAGGTGCTGCGCAACGGCGGGTATGATCCCGCGGAGTTCTCGGGGTTTGCCTTCGGGATGGGGGTGGAACGAATCGCCATGCTCAAGTATGGGATCGAGGATATTCGCTATTTCTACGGCAATGACCTGCGCTTCTTGAGCCAGTTTCGTTAAAGGAGAGAAGTGAAAGTTCCCTGGAGTTGGCTTGCTGACTATGTGGATCTAACCCTCTCCCCCGAGGATTTGGCTTACCGTCTGACAATGGCCGGGGCGGAAGTGGAAGCCATTGAAAAGATAGGGGGCAGCTGGGATAAAGTGGTGGTGGGTCTGGTCAAAGAAGTTAATCCCCATCCTAATGCCGACCGCTTGACTATTGCCCTGGTTGAGGACGGCAAAGGGCATACTTATCGGGTGATAAGCGGGGCCCCCAATATGCCAGTGGGGAGCAAGGATATGAAAGTCCCCCTCGCCCTGCCCGGAGCGAGGCTGATTGATCCCGACTCTGATCGGGACTCTGCAGAACGCAAAGAATACGCGGTCAAGCCGGCCAAAATCCGCGGGGTGGTCTCCGAAGCAGTGATCTGCTCGGAGTTAGAGCTGGGGATCTCCAGCGACCACGAGGGAGTGCTCATCCTGGAGGATGAGGCACCCCTGGGAGCGCCTTTGTCTCAGCATCTAGGGGAAACAGTGCTCGATTTCAAACTCACCCCCAATCAAGCCCACCTTCTTTCCATTGTTGGCATTGCCCGTGAGGTGGCGGCGCTCACTGCGCAAAAACTTCGCCTGCCCTCTACTGAACTCAAATCCACGGGACGGCCAATTCAGGAACTAGTGCAAATTGAAGTCCAGGATGAGGATCTCTGCCCGCGGTATTCGGCGAGCGTCATCTTGGAGGTGAAACCGGGGCCTTCCCCAGCTTGGTTGCAGCGGCGATTGCGGGCAGCAGGGATGAGGCCCATCAACAACATTGTGGATGTAACTAATTACATCATGTTGGAGAGCGGACAACCGCTGCATGCCTTTGATTTCGATAAACTGCGCGGGCATAAGATAATCGTCCGCCGGGCGGGCCCGGGTGCGACCTTCACTACGCTGGATGGAGTAGGGCGCCAACTTCTGCCTGAGACCTTAGTTATTGCTGACGGGGAAGGTGCGGTGGCCATCGGCGGGGTGATGGGGGGCTTGGAGAGCGAAGTAAGTGACGCTACTCGTGCCGTTCTTCTGGAATCGGCCAACTTTGAGCGAGCCAGTATCCGCCGCACCTCTCGTGCCCTCCGTATCCGCAGCGAGGCCTCGATCCGTTTCGACAAAGGACTAGATCCGGAATCGACCATCCCCGCTCTGAGACGGGCCACGCAACTGATCCAGGAATTGGCCGGTGGGGAGATAGCAGAAGGTTTTATTGATCTCTATCCTAATCCCGTCGCGAAAAAGAGAATCGAGCTCCCCTTGGTAGAGGTGGAGCGACTCCTGGGAGTGGCCCGGAGCAGGGAGGAAGTTAAAGGATTGCTGGCCTCTCTAGAGTTCACCTCTCGGCAACTCGGTAGAGATATTTTGTTGGTGGAGGTTCCCACCTACCGCCAGGATGTAACTGAGGCCGCAGACCTAGTAGAAGAAATCGCCCGACTGTGGGGGTATGACAAAATACCTTCTACCCTTTTCTCTGAGGAAGTTCCAACACCAAAAACCAACTGGGATGGCTATTGGGAAACAGAGGCTCGCCAGGTTTTGGCCGAAGCCAGGTTTTACGAGGCCATGACTTACAGCCTGGTGAATAATAAGGACTTGGAGGCTTTTCCTAGTTGGGCGGTTGATGACGGGGAGCGATTGCGGATCAGCAACCCCATGGTCCCCGAGGAGGATACCCTGCGCACCACCCTGCTCCCCAGTCTGCTGCGGAATATATCCCCCAACCTGCGCGATCACGAGGAGGTTTCGCTTTTCGAATTAGCCCGAGTCTATCAGGGAAGAAAAGGGGATTTGCCTGAGGAAAAGCGGCGGCTGGCCTTGGCTTCTGCCGGGATCTCTGCACCGGATTGGGCCACTGCCAAGCGCCTGCGCGACTTTTATGATCTCAAAGGAGCAATCGAGGCTCTCCTCCGTGCGCTGGGCATCAGTGGATTCCAGTTTGTGTCCAGCAATTACCCCTCCTTCGGCGCTGGCAGACAAGGCCAGTTGATCCTCAATGGAAAACAGGCCGGGATTTTAGGTGAAGTCCACCCTAAACTGATGAAGGAATTCGATCTAGGGAAAGCCACGGTGATAGTGGCGGAGTTGGATTTTGATCTATTGGCCTCTCTCGCCTCCCCCGACTTGACGGTGAAACCTTTGCCCCGCTATCCGGCGGTGGTCCAGGACCTGGCTTTGATCCTCGACCAATCCATAGCGGCGGCCCAGGTAGAGGAACTGATCCGCGAGGCGGGAGGCCGAATTCTGGAAGAGGTGCGGCTCTTCGATGTCTATCAGGGGGAGGGGATACCCTCAGGAAAAAAGAGCCTGGCCTATTCCCTTTCCTACCGCTCCCCGGATCGAACCCTCACTGCGGAGGAGGTTAGCCGGCTCCAAGAGAAGATCGTCTCTTATCTGGCCAAGAAGGCGGGAGCCCGGCTGCGAGAGTAACTTGGTCGTGGTTATTGAATAGCATCGAGGGCAGGATCGATTTTGGCCCATTGCCAAGACCGGGGTAGATTACAACCCTGGTATTTTGTTCGACAATGTAGGGGAGAGAAGTTAGAATAGGGTCGGGGAGGACGCAGAGTGAATGCCTTGGATGTCATTCTGGGTATCGCCATCGGTCTGGGGGTAGTGGTGGGGGCCCGCCAGGGTATGCTGCGGCCGATCATCGGCTTAGGGGCTCTTTATGTCAGCCTGGTTTTTGCCTCTTATTTTCGCGGGTTGCTGGGGGATCGCATCCTTTTCCTGCGGCCACAAACGGGGAGGGATGCGGCGGAGTTTTTGGCCTTTCTTATTCTTCTAACCACTCTCTATGGGGTGCTGGCGGTGATCTCCCGCCGCGCCTTCCCGGAGACTCGCTGGAAATCCTTCCGTATATTGGACCTCATCGGCGGGGGGTTGGCTGCTTTCTGGCTGGTTTCCCTGCAGGTGGCTTTAGTCCTGGCCATCCTCAAGGCCCTGGGATTTGTCGATTTTCTAGGGGAAGGGATGGGGCGTCTCTTTCTCCAAGCCCTCGATTCCTCGAGCATAACCTTTTTCCTGCGGCGCTGGCTGGGGATCGTCGCGGAGTCGATGCGCATCTGGCTCCCGGGAGGAGTGCCCGACCTCTTCTACCTCTTGTGAACAAGCACTCCCTCCAAGTTCTGGATTTCAACCAGGTCCTCTTGCAGTTAGCCTCCCACACCTCCACTCCTCTGGGCAAGAGTCTTGGCTTGCGGCTCCGCCCTACTTCCCACGAGGAGGAAGTAAAGCGCCGCCAGCAAGAGACGAGTGAGGCTCGGGCTCTTCTTCAATCCAAATCTGCGCCTTCCCTGGGAGGGATTACCGACTTAACTCCCCATCTGAAAAGGGCACGAATCGGCTCGACCCTCACCCCCCAAGAACTTTTGGAGGTACACCACACCGTGGTTTCTTCGCGAGGAGTTGGTCGGGCGCTAAGCAATCAACCCACTGACTACCCGCTTCTCGCCGGCAAGGGGAAATTCCTCCTTCAGGGCCCGGACCCCAGGGAGCTGGGGATCGGCAGGGCGATAAGTGAAGGGGGAGAGGCGCTGGACGAAGCCAGTCCTGCCCTGGCCGGCATCCGGCGCGACCTGCGGCTCCACCAAGGGCGGCTGGAGAAGCGACTCCAGGAAATAGTCTCTTCCCCCCAAAACCGGGAGTACCTTCAGGATCCAATCATTACCCAGCGGGGAGGTCGTTATGTGATCCCCCTCCGCGCCGAGTTCAAGGGTCGCGTCCCGGGGTTGGTCCACGACCGTTCCCAGAGCGGAGCCACTCTATTTGTGGAGCCTATGGAGATAGTTGAGGAGAACAATCAAGTGCGGGAATTCCAACTGGCCGAGGAACAGGAGGTGGAGCGCATTCTTGGCTTATTGACCCAAAAAGTAGGTGCCGTCTCGGAGATTGTAGAAAATCTCCTCAACACTCTTGCCGAAATTGATCTGGCTTTGGCCAAAGGCAAGTATAGTCTTCGGCTAAAAGGGGTTGAGCCAACTTTTCTTCCCTTTCGCAAATGGCCCAACCACCCCGGCTCCACCCTTATCTTTAAGGGTGCCCGCCATCCCCTACTCGATCCTGAGAAAGTAGTGCCCATCGACCTCTACCTCAGTGAGGATTATTTTATCTTGGTGATCACTGGACCCAATACCGGGGGAAAGACGGTGACTCTTAAAACCGCAGGGCTTTTTGCGCTTATGGCCCAGGCTGGCCTGCACCTGCCCGCGGAGGAGGCTGAACTCTCCACTTTCTCTGGGGTTTATGCGGACATCGGAGTAGAGCAATCGATCGAGCAGAACCTCTCCACTTTCTCGTCTCACCTGACCCAGATAATTGATATCCTGACCAGAGGGGGAAGCCACTCGCTGGTTCTTTTCGACGAGCTGGGGGCGGGGACCGATCCCCAAGAGGGGGCGGCTCTGGCCCAGGCCATCCTTGCTCACCTGCGGGAAAGAAAAATCACAGCCCTGGTAGCCACCCATTACCCGGCCCTCAAGGTCTATGCCCAATTGGCCCCCGGGGTGGAGAACGCCAGTTTGGAATTTGATGTGGAGACCCTGCGTCCCACTTATCATCTTTCTATCGGCCTCCCCGGCCGTTCTCAGGCTCTGGCCATCGCTACCAGACTGGGCTTGCACCCCAAAATCATCGAAGGGGCACAAGGACTTCTCTCCCCTCAGGAGGTGGAGGTCGAAAAATACCTGGAAGAGATAAAGGCTGCGCAAAAAGGTGCAGAGGAAGCTCGAGCCCAGGCCCAGGAAGAAGAGCGACGGGCCGCGGCCTTGGAAAAAGAATGGCGGGAGAAGACCGTTGCTTTGGAGAAAGAATGGGATGAAATCCTAAACCAGGCGCGGCAAAAGGCGCGGGTAGAGTTGGCTACTTTCCGGGCGAGATTAAATGCTCTGCAGGGCAAATCAGCCGCGGAGAGAAAAAGGATATTAGCCGAGTTACGAAAAAGTATCCAGCCCATTCCTCAGCAAAAAGCCCGGGAGCACCTTTTGCCAGGCAGTGCCCGGGTCGGGGATGAAGTATGGGTGCGAGGATTGGCCCAGGCCGGAGAGGTCGTGGCGGTCCTCAGCCAGGATGAAGTGGAGGTAAAGGTGGGGGGTTTCCGGGTCAAAGCCCGAGTAGAAGATTTGGAAACTGGGGAGCAACAACCTGCGGCCACCTCTGCTCTGCGCATCCGGACCAAGGCTGCACCTCCCACCACTCTCAACCTGCGGGGGAGGAAAGCAGAGGAGGCTCTATCGCTTTTGGATAAGTATTTGGATCAGGCCTTCGTGGCGGGGCTGGATACGGTGCGTATCCTCCACGGCCGCGGCACCGGTACCCTGCGTCGTCTGGTCCGCCAAGAATTATCTCGCCATCCCCTAGTTGCTTCGGTGCAAGGTGCAGAAGAGCAGGAGGGGGGAGAAGGGGTAACCGTGGTGAAGTTGGTTGCCAGGAGCTAGAGGGTGATCTCTGTCGAGGAGGCCAAAGCATATTACGAGGGTACTGACCCAGCCCATGACTTTGAACAAGTCCTGCGGGTCCTGGCCCTGGCCGAAAAGATCGGGGCCGAGGAGAGGGCGGATCTGGAAGTCCTGCGGGCGGCAGTCCTCCTCCATGATATTGGCCGAGGTGACGAGGAGCGAGGTCT
>JACPPX010000008.1 GCA_016190785.1 Chloroflexota bacterium | reverse complement strand
GTAGATGCTATTTGCTTAGTCTTGTGCTGTTTTTCCGACCCCGACATCCCCCATGTTGCTGCCCAAATCGACCCGGCAATGGATCAAGAAATACTGGATCTGGAGCTTTCCCTAGCCGACTTAGCTAGCGTTGAAAAAAGGATGGAGAAGGTGCGGGGCCAGGCCAAGTCCGGAGATCAAGAATTGCAACAGGAATTTTTGCTCCTGGAGCGGGTGGGCAACTCCCTGGGCCAGGGCCTGCCCCTACGCCTGGTTTCCCTTAGCGAAGAAGAATCTATTCTGCTCCACCCCCTGAATCTGTTCACAGCCAAACCGCGCATTTATGTGGCCAATGTGGGCGAGGACGACCTCCCTACTGGTGGAGTACGGACGGAGCGAGTTCGGGAGATAGGGGAGCGAGATGGGGCGGAGGTTGTGGTCCTGTGCGCCAAACTGGAGGGCGAACTTTCCTCCTGGCCTGCTAACGAAGCCCAAGCCTATCGCCAATATCTGGGGATAAAGAAAAGCGGTAGGGAAGAGTTGATCCAAGCCAGTTACCGCCTCCTAAACTTGATCTCCTTCTTTACTATCGTAGGAGGGGAAGAGGCCCGCGCCTGGTCGGTGGTGAGAGGAACAACTGCCCCAGGCGCCGGAGGGAAGGTGCATAGCGATATGGAGCGGGGTTTTATCCGTGCCGAGGTCATTTCCTGGTCTCACCTTCTGGAATATGGCTCTCTTATCGCGGCTAGAGAGGCAGGAGCCATCCGCTCCGTCGGCCGGGAGTATGAGGTCCAAGACGGAGATGTGATCCAATTCCGTTTTCAGGGTTGACTTGCTTAAAAATATAGTCCGAGATAAAATATATTTTCGAAATTTCATCGAGTACAAGAAAGGGGTTAAGTCATTGGCCAATTACGAGTTGGTCTACATCCTGCGCCCGGATCTGGACGAGAACAACCAAGATGTGGCAGCGGATAAAGTGAGCCGCACGGTAACTTCCCTGGGAGGTCAGGTGGCTCAGTTAGACAAATGGGGGAAGCGTCGCCTAGCTTATCCCCTGCGCCGATTTCAGGAGGGTTTTTTCTTGGTAAGCCAGATCCAGTTGGAACCGGAAAAGGTGGCGGAGATTGATCGCTCTTTACGCCTAGACGAAGAAATCCTGCGCTACTCTATTACACGCAGTAATAAATAAGTAAGGGGAAATATGGCTCGAGGATTGAACAAGGTAATTTTGATCGGAAACCTGGGGCATGATCCAGAGGTTCGTTATACTGCCACGGGAAAAGCGGTGACCTCCTTCAGCGTGGCTACCAGTCGCAACTGGGTTACCTCCGCCGGAGAGCGCAAGGAGGCCACCGAATGGTTCCGGGTGGTAGCCTGGGGAAATCTGGCCGAGATCTGCGGCCGGTTTCTGAACAAAGGCTCTCGGGTTTACATCGAAGGCCAACTCCAGACGCGGAGCTGGGAGAACCAGGGGCAAAAGCACTATACCACCGAGGTGGTGGCCAAGGAAATGATCATTTTGGATGCTAAGGGGCGTGAGCCAGAGCCGGAGTATGGAGTCGAGGAATGGGAAGCCGAGCCCTCAGAGAGCGGGGAGGACCAACTGCCCCCAAAGGAGGAAATTTGAACAATACTCAGGGTGAAAGGGTTATGCGCCGCGATACCCGGCGCCGGGAGGAGACCTTCAGAGAGGAGGCCGGGCTGGGTAAGGAATTCGAGGTGCGGAGACGGCGGGTATGCCCTTTCTGTGCCCAGAAGGTGAAGGATATTGACTACAAACAGGCAGATATGCTCCGCCAGTTCATCACCGATCGCGGCAAGATTAAAACTAGGCGCAAGACTGCGGTCTGTGCTCGCCACCAAAGGAGGCTAGCGGTAGCGATAAAAAGGGCTCGCTTCCTCGCCCTCCTTCCCTACACCCCCGAGCTGGCCCGCGGCAGTTAATAGCTTCAGGAAGAGAGCACTTGGTGTCTCGCTGGGGGGCTAGATTCCACTAGTCCCTCCTTGTTTTGGAAGCCCCCAAAATAAAAGCCAATCATGGCTAAATCAAAAGCAGAAAGAACTCTCACCCAAAAGCAGATCTCTCGGGGCCAAAAACTGGAACGGCAGAAACGACTGGCCCAGCTGGGAGCGGCGGGGGTAATCTTTGCCGTTCTGGCCATCCTGGCTTACGGATATTGGCAGGTCAATGTCCAGGAGCCGGCCTCTCCAGTAGCCACAGTCAACGGGGTGTCCATCCGCAAGGGAGATTTCGAGACTATGGTCCGCTACCGCAGTCTGGGCCTGCAAAGCCTGATCCAACTTCTGGATTTACAGATTCAGACCTTGAATCCCGCCGATCCCTCCTATCAATCCACCGTCAATTATCTCCAGGCCCAAATCCAAGAAGTACAATCCCAACTAATCAATCTAGAGGCAACTGTCCTAGAGGAAATGGTTGAGTCCCTGCTCTTGGAAGAATATGCCGCCGAGCAAGGAATTTCCGTTTCTGCGGAGGAGGTTAGGCGGGCGATAGAACTCCAAGTGGGGTTCGACCGGGAGGAGGCAGCTCCCACAGCCACCCCCCTTCCCGGGGAGACCCCCACTCCTGGGGATACACCCACCCCGGCAACCATTAGTCGTGCCGAGTTCGAGTCGCAATACCGCGATTTTATCAAAGTACTTATCGCCTCGGGGATCAGTGAGAATTTCTACCGCAATATCATCCGCCAGGAACTCCTTCGCCAGAAAGTTGCGGATATTATTGGACAAGAGGTCTCCCCCACCGCTCCCCAAGTCCATGCTCGGCACATCCTATTATCCACCCAGGAAGAAGCCGAGCAGGCTCGAGAACGATTGCTGGCCGGAGAGGATTTCTCCGCCTTGGCCCAGGAGATTTCCCAGGATCAATTCACCAAGGATTTCGGTGGGGATTTGGGTTGGTTCCCCTATGGGGAGCGCGACCCGGCCTTCGATGATGTCGCCTTCGCCCTGGAGCCCGGAGAAATAAGCGAAGCGGTCACCACCTCCGCTGGCTTTCACATCATCCAAATCTTGGAAAAAGAGGAGAGCCGGGAACTCACGCCCCTGTCTTTGCAAAGAAAAAAGGCTGAGGCTTTTCTAAACTGGTTGGAGGAGCAGAAAGCACAAGCCAGCATCGAATACTTCTGGGCTCCGGAAGTAATACCCCTCGGGTAGCCTGAGTAAGAGCCAAAAAAGACCGAGAAGAGCTTCTCGGCCAATTTCTCAACTTTAGGCTTATATGCGGCTGGTCTTTTCATGAGAACGGCCACCACCAAGGAGGGTGCAACCCCCTGCGTTTCAATTCTTTCTCGGCCTCCTGCCACTGGCGGCGCAGTTCCCGCACCTCATCCAAGCGACCCAATAGCTCCCGCACCTCCCCATCGGGCAGAAAGCGAAATGCCCCGGAGGACATCGCCCGCCGATACTCGGTCCAGGCCTCCCAATGGGCATCCCGCAGCCGATCCCGCTCTCTCTTTAAATCTTCATCACTCAACTCCCAGGGTTCAGGCAATCGTCCTCCTAATTGGATCTCCCCTTTATCCATCCAGAACAGGCACATGCAGTCAACCGCCCGCCTGACGCCGGGCCTCGAGGACATTGGTCAGCCCTTCGATCTTGGTGAGGATGCGGCTTAACTGCGACATTCCAGAAATTTCTAGGGTGGCAATGAAGATCGCTTTGCGATCTTTCTTACTGGTAGTCACGCTGGAAGAGGAAATATTAACATCCTCCTGTTCCACAATCTCGGCAATATCCTTGAGCAAGCCTTTACGGTCATAGGCCTCCACCCGGATAACCACCGGGTAGACCTTTTTGTCTTCACCCCAATCCACCTCCACCAGCCGTTCCCTTTCCATTTTACCCAGCAGGTTCTTACAATCACGACGATGGATAGTCACTCCCCGGCCACGGGTGACATAGCCAATTATTTCGTCCCCAGGTAATGGAGTGCAGCATCGCGCCATGTGGGTCAGGAGATCCCCAACTCCACGTACCCTAATCCCGGTGATCGCAGCCTCCCGCGGCTTGGCAGCAGGGAGAGTTTCCTCCTCAGCCTCCTCTTTTTCCCTTTCCTTCTCCAGGATACGGGTGGCAATGTTCTGGGCGCTGAGGTCACCGTAGCCGATGGCCGCCAGGAAATCATCAACTTTTTCGTAGTGGAAGAGTTTGGCCATTTCCTCAAAGCTGATTTCATCAATACCCAGTCGGCGGAGTTCTCTTTCTAAGATCTCCCGACCATGGGCAATGTTTTCCTCCCGGGCCTCGCGTTTAAACCACTGCCGGATCTTCTCCCGCGCACGGCTAGTGGCCACATATCCCAGGTGGGGGTTAAGCCAGTCGCGACTGGGGCCTCCGGTTTTGCTGGTGATGATCTCCACTTGATCCCCGTTCTGCAGTTTGTAATCCAGGGATACCAAACGGCCATTGACTTTGGCTCCCCGGCAACGATCCCCAATCTGGGTGTGGATGTGATAAGCAAAATCCACCGGGGTGGAACCAGAGGGCAATTCAACAATGTCCCCCTTGGGGGTGAAAACATAGACCTGCTCCGGAAAGAGATCGGTCTTGAGAGAAGCCACAAACTCTTTGGCATCGACCAGCTCCTGCCTCCAGCCCATGAGTTGTCGCAACCAGGCGATCTTGGCCTCCAGGGTAGAGTCCTTCTTCCCCCTCCATCCCGGCTCTTTGTATCGCCAGTGAGCGGCGATTCCATACTCTGCCATCTGATGCATCTCTCGAGTGCGGATCTGTATCTCCAGAGGTTTGCCCTCGGGGCCGAGAGCTGCAGTGTGCAGGGAACGGTAAAGGTTGTCTTTGGGGGTGGCGATGTAGTCATCGAATTCCCCGGGGATCGGCTTCCACAGGGAGTGGACCACCCCCAGAGCGGCGTAACAGTCCTTTAACTCATCTACGGTGACCCTTACGGCCCGAACATCGTAGATTTGGTGGAAATCCCGCTCTTTGGCCACCATCTTGCGGTAGATGCTGTAGATATGCTTGGGCCGACCGGTGATCTCTGCCCGAATCCCTTCTTCCCCCAATTTCTCTTCCAGGATCTTTATCACCCGGGCAATGTATTGCTCAAGACTGGTCCGCTTCTCCGCCAGAAGGCCGGAGATTTCTTCGTACTTTTGCGGGTCCAAATAGTGGAGGGCTAGGTCCTCCAATTCCCATTTGATCTGCCATATCCCCAAGCGGTTAGCCAGAGGGGCGAAGATCTCCAGGGTTTCCTCTGCCACTTTCTTTTGCTTCTCTGGGGGGAGGAAACCCAGGGTGCGCATATTGTGCAGTCGGTCCGCGAGTTTGATGAGCACTACTCGGATATCCTCAGCCATGGCCAGGAACATCTTGCGCAGGGACTCCGCCTCCTCCCGCTCCAGGCT
The DNA here is from genome assembly GCA_016190785.1 of Chloroflexota bacterium. Classification (GTDB taxonomy): domain Bacteria; phylum Chloroflexota; class Anaerolineae; order UBA7937; family JACPPX01; genus JACPPX01. Next base: position 3,394 of record JACPPX010000008.1, on the reverse strand, counting down.
CTCCCAGGCCACGCGGCTAAGTTTGGTAACCCCATCCACCAGGCTGGCGATATCGTGTCCGAATTCCTCCTGTATTTTCTTGAGGGGAGTGGCCGTATCCTCGGGAACATCGTGGAGCAGGGCGGCAACAATTGTTTCCGGATCCATATGCAGTTCGGAGAGTAGCCAGGCAGTGGCCAAAGGGTGGCTAACGTACGGCTCACCGGAGAGCCGGGACTGGCCCTTATGGGCCTCCTCTGCCAGGCGGTAGGCGCGGCGAAGGAGCCCCTCATCCGCTGCGGGCCAATAAGACTTCACCCGGCCGATTAGAGCTTCCAGGTCGAGATCCTGGGGAGTTGCGAGGAGCAACTGACTATCTTGCCAAGTCATTATTAATCTCCTCTTTTAATATAACCCATCTGGGTGGTAAACTCAAAATCCCTTGTTTTCGCATTAGGGGTGTGTTATATTCTAATCCAGGGCTTCAACTTTGGCTCTATTTTGGACTCATAGGAGGATATATGCCAAACCTAGGTACTACAGAACTACTGATCATACTCTTTGTCATACTGCTCCTCTTTGGGGTTGGGAGGGTAACCAACCTAGGACGGGAGTTAGGTAATGCTGTTCGTGAGTTTCGAAAAGGGCTTAGTGGGGAGGAAGCCAAAAAAGAGGGCGAGGATAAAGATACCTCCGGAGGAGCAAGCTAGAGGTGCCCCTAGCAGGACTCGAACCTGCGCACAAGGTTTAGGAAACCTCTGCTCTATCCGGACTGAGCTATAGGGGCATGTTGCAATACATAATTATATACCGGCTGCGGGAGTCTGTAAATCCTTCACTGTTGTTCGAGGTATTGCTTTAGCGGACCCACCTGCAAAGGCGAGCAGTTCTAGGCTTGATTTTGGATAGTAGACTGGATTAGAGAATAAGCACCTGCTGCTAAGCCCAAGGCTTAGCAGCCCCAGATGCCGATTCATCGGCCGGGGCGTAGCGCAGCCCGGTTAGCGCGCAGCGTTCGGGACGCTGAGGTCGGTGGTTCAAATCCACTCGCCCCGACAGACGGAAAAGAAAGGAGAGAAGATGCCAAGAGTAATCCATTTCGAGATCGCTGCCGATGATCCGGAGCGGGCGGCCAAGTTCTACACCAATGTCTTCGGGTGGCAGATGCAGAAATGGGAAGGCCCCCAGGAGTATTGGCTGATCACCACCGGGCCAGAAGGTGAGCCAGGGATCGATGGTGGTCTGGGCCGGCGGCAGGAGCCCAACGAGGTCTATGCCGTTAACACCATCGGCGTTTCCTCCGTGGATGAATATGTGGCCAAGGTCCTGGAGCATGGGGGGAAAGTGGTCAACCCCAAACATGCCATCCCTGGCGTTGGCTACCAAGCGTATTGCCAGGACACTGAAGGAAACATGTTCGGCATTCACCAAAACGATCCCTCCGCCCAGTAGGCATCAAATCGGACTGTTGGGAAAGAGCGGCTGAATTAAGAAATGGTTTTTATGGCTGAGCCGGGGCTCAGCCATCTCCGATGCGGCTCAGCCGCGCCGAGGTAGCTCAGTTGGTAGAGCACGTGACTGAAAATCACGGTGTCGCCAGTTCGATTCTGGCCCTCGGCACTTTATCTCGCCAGAATTCTGGCCAGTCTCGAGGTTTTCCCCGCTGTCGAGCCAAAGGCTCGACAGCCCCAGATCAGGCTTCAGCCTGCCGCGGCGACGTGGCCAAGTGGTTAAGGCAGGGGTCTGCAAAACCCCGATCGGCGGTTCGAATCCGCCCGTCGCCTTTATTACCCACCGGTCTGGAAACCGGTCGGTTTTGCTGATGAGCAGCAGGCTCATCAGCCCCAGATGCGGATCATCCGCTGGGGCGGTGGCGAAATGGTATACGCAGAGGACTTAAAATCCTCCGGACGATGAGTCCATGGGAGTTCGAATCTCCCCCGCCCCATAGACGAGAAATAAAAAGCCCTGGATCAAGTCCAGGGCTTGTATTTTCTTGGCCTTCGACATTCAGGCTTGCAATTTGAAGGGGTTAAAGTCGGTGGTGTAGTCGTAGTAGTCCTCGCGCTCCACCCGCTTGAGGATATTCACCACCCAGTAGGTGATGGGAGTAAAGAGCACTTCCACTCCTACTTTGAACACATAGTTAGAGGCCAAGACGGCAATGAGTAGCGCAGTATCGAAGACCCCGAAAAAGGCGATGAGCACGAACAGAGCAGTGTCCACCCCCTCCCCCACCAGGGTGCTGCCGATGGTCCGCGACCACAGCCACTTTCCCTTGGTGAAAATTTTCATCTTGGCCAAGGTGAAAGAGTTGGAGAACTCTCCGGCAAAGTAAGCAATAAGCGAGGCCAAGACAATCCGCGGGGTAAGCCCCAGGATGGCCTCATAGGCCGCCTGGTTAGGCCAGTCGGGGGCGGGAGGGAGAGTGCCCACGATGGCGAAGACCAGAGACATCAAAACCGCCGCCCCGAAGCCGGTCCAGATCACGATGCGGGAACGGGCATATCCATAGACTTCGGTCAAAATGTCCCCAAAGATATAACTTAGAGGGAAAAGAATGGTCCCTCCATCAAAGGTGAAGGGGCCTAGAAGCAGGATCTTGGAGGAGGCCACATTGCTGATTAAGAGCACAGCCACGAAGGCCCCGGTGACCACCGGAAACCATCCGTAGGGATTTCTAACCGTCAAATTAACTCTCCCTTCCGCCACCTTATCTAGCACTTAAAAAAAGCACGGGCCGAAATCCCCTTTGGTTCGAGGACTCCGACCCATGCCTGTGAGCAATTTTGTTTCCAGGGAACTTAGGTGGTCTTGCCCCCAGCCGCGGCCCAATCCTTGGGGAGCATATTCTGTCCCTTGGGAGGACTGTGAGCCAGGTCGGCATTCATCTGAGCATACTGTGCCCACTTTTCAGGTAGGGCTTCGGGGCTCTCAAAGATGGCTTCCACCGGGCAAACTGGCTGACAGGCCCCGCAGTCGATGCATTCCTCGGGGTGGATGTAAAGGATGTCATCGGCCTCGTAAATACAGTCCACCGGGCAGACATCAACGCAGGAGCGATCTTTTACCCCGATACAGGGTTCAGCAATTACATATGGCATTTTTCTCTCCCTCTAAACTCATTTTATCACGATTTCAATTCCAAAGTCAAGAGCTAGGTTCCTCATCTGGCTTGCTAGAATCCTCTTTTGGTTTAGGAGTATCTTCCTCTGACTTAGCAGGAGTCTCCTCTGGCTTAGTTGCCTCTTTCTCTGCCTGAGGAGGAGTTTTCTCTTCTTTTTTAGCAGGAGCCTCCTCTGGCTTGGCGGGGGCTGCCGCCTTGGCCTGAGCAGCCTTGGCCGCCGCCTGCCGGGCCTCCTCTTTTTTGCGTCTCGCTTCTTCTTCCTGGGCATAGTCAAGAGGGTGGATATTG
>JACPPX010000076.1 GCA_016190785.1 Chloroflexota bacterium | reverse complement strand
CCATAGACAATTGTTGTGCCTTCTTTAGTGGAACCGGTATAATTAAACTTCCTGCTTCCACTCCAAGTGGGCAAAGTGGGCACAAAGCACCTCCTACTTCCATAATAACAAAAAGAAAAGAGAGGGGCAAGAGTTGCGCGCACTCCGCCCCTCGCTTTTTCCGTTAGTTACTATCTACTCCACGGTCACGCTCTTGGCCAGATTCCGTGGCTTGTCTATATCGCACCCCCGCTCCCTAGCCACATAGTAGGCAAAGAGCTGCAATGGCACAGCCGAGAGAATTGGGCTGAGTGGCTCCAGGGTGCGCGGGATCCACAGCACCTCATCGGCGTGATGGGTGATCTCCTTATCCCCCTCAGCGGCCACGGCCAGAACCTTGGCCCGGCGGGCTTTCACCTCCTGGATGTTGGAAATTATCTTCTCGTAGAGCGGCCCCGGGGTGGCGAGAGCCATCACCGGCACCTCGGGGTCGAGGAGAGCGATGGGCCCGTGCTTGAGTTCTCCGGCAGGGTAGCCCTCGGCGTGGAGATAACTGATTTCCTTGAGTTTCAAGGCCCCTTCTAAAGCACTAGGGTAATCCCATCCCCGGCCGATAAAAAAGAAATTCTTTCTATCGGCGTACCGCCGCGCTATTTCGGCGATGGCCTCGGCTCCGTCCAGCACGCGATCCACCTTCGCCGACAGGTCGCGAAGTTCCTGTAGTATAGGAGCAATCTGGGAATGGGCCAGCAAGCCCCGCCTCTGGCCTAGGTCGAGAGCCAAAAGGGTAAGCACGGCCAGCATGGCCAGATAGGTTTTGGTAGCCACCACGCAGATCTCCGGCCCGGCCTGAAGATAAAGCACAGCATCCGCCCCGCGGGTGATCGAGGAGCCCAGCACATTGGCTACCACCAAAGTTGGTGCCCCACTCTCTTTGGCCAGGCGAAAAGCGGCTAAGGTGTCCGCCGTCTCTCCGGATTGGCTGATGAGGATCACCAGGGTGTTTTGGTCCAGGACCGGGTTAGAGTAGCGGAACTCGGAAGCGATGATCGACTCCGCCGGCAGCCGGGCAAATTCTTCAATCAGCCGCTTCCCCACTAGCCCGGCATAATGCGAAGTTCCGCAGGCTACGATATAGGCTTTTTGTATCTTTGCTAGGTCTAACTTATCCACTTCGGGAAGCAACACCCTCTCCCCATCCAGCCGGCCGCGCAGAGCATTGGCTATAACCTGCGGCTCCTCGTAGATCTCCTTGAGCATGAAGTGGGGATACCCACCCTTCTCTGCCGCCTCCAGGTCCCAGCCAATATGAAATGGCTCGCGAGAAATCGCAACTCCCTCCAGATTCCAAATACTGGCTCCTTCCCGGTCCAGAGCCACGATTTCCCCATCCTCGACAATTAGGGCCTGGCGGGTATAGGGCAGGAGAGCGGGGATGTCCGAGGCTAGATAATTTTCACCGGACCCCAAGCCCACCACCATTGGCGAGAAAAGCCGGGCCCCAACTAATAGTTCCGGCTCTTCGGCACAGAAAGCGGCCAGGGCATAGGCTCCCCGCGCCTGTTTCAGCGCGCGACGCACCGCGGTCACAAATTCATCAGGTCCCTGGTGACCCCGGTACTCTTCCTCGATGAGATGGGCCAGGACTTCGGTATCCGTCTCCGAGGTGAAGTGGTGACCTTTGGCCCGCAGCCCTTCCCGCAGCGACCCGTAGTTCTCGATGATCCCATTGTGGACCACCACCAGCCGACCATCACAATCGGCATGGGGATGGGCATTGATCTCGTTCGGCTCGCCGTGGGTCGCCCAGCGAGTATGGCCCAGGCCTAAGTAGCCTGGCGGCGTGCTGCCTTGCAGAGCATCGAGGAGCACAGAAAGCCGGCCCTGCGTCTTTTTTATCTCGATTTTTCTTTCTGGAGTAAGGATGGCGATCCCCGCCGAGTCATAACCCCGGTACTCCAACCGTTGCAGCCCATCCAAAAGGATAGGAGCCGCGGTGCGGGGTCCCACATACCCTACAATTCCACACATTGGGATTCCCTCCTTTGAGGATTATCTCACCCACTTGATCCTTTTTGTCCCCGAGTTACCTCGCGGCTTTGTAGGATCCTCTATGTCCTAGGAGGGGAAGACAAGTCCTGTGGGCCAGGACTGGAGGCATCCGCGGACCTTTCGATTTTCCCCCGGCTCGCGCCGGAGAACCTCCACCTCGTCACCCCGATCCCGATTACCACTAAAAATGCCAAAAAATCGGGACGGGACCCTGCGCTCTCTTCCCCGTATCGCACCACTAATTTCCCGCTAAGCATCACCTCCTTGCTGGACCGGAATCAGGATCCGTTGCTTAGTTGGCATTATATAACGGTTGGGCGCCTGGGACAAGTCGCTGTACACTCCCCGGTACTCCGCCGGCAGAAGGGAGGCCAGGCGGTACATCACCTCCTTGGTTATCTCCCGCAGCACCTCCCGATCCACTTCCCCCTCCGCGGCCGATAGATAGAAAGGCTCATCGACGATGACCTGGGTGGGAGTGCGCCGCAGCCTGGTTAGATTCGACCAAAATTGTTCCGAGCCGGAAATGGCCATCAGCACCACCGGAGAACCGGTGCGCAGGGCGACATAAGCCAATCCGTCTTTCCCCGGCTTGAGCCGCCAATCCTTACCCCGAGTGCCCTCGGGAACCATGAGCAGTGCCAGACCCTGTTTCAGGGCAGAGATCGACTGGGCCAGAGCGCGGCGATCTACCTCGCCGCGGCGAATGGGAAAAGATCCGTAGAGTCGCATCAACCCGCCGATGACTGGCAGATCCAAGTTCTCCAATTTGGTCATAGACACAATATCCCGCGGGACTAAGGAAGTGGCCAGTACTGCGTCCACCCAATTCATGTGGTTGTGGGCTAGGATCAGCGAGCCACGCAGCGGGATCTTTTCCAACCCCTCGATTTTGATATCGAGGATGATACTCAGGACTAAACGCAGAAAAATTTTGAACAAGCGATGAAATATCACTTGCCTCTCCACCCCTCGGCCAAGCCGATCACCTTTTCCATAACCTGCCCCAGGGTCAAGGGATCGGTATCCACTATAACCGCATCCTCCGCCGGTTTCAAGGGAGCAAGTTGGCGTTGGCTGTCGATCCGATCCCGCCGGCGCATCTCCTCTAATATTTGCTGAGAATCGGCTTTTTCTCCCCGGGACTCAATCTGCATTAACCTGCGTCTGGCCCTCACCTCCGGGGAAGCATCGAGGTAGATTTTGAGGTCCGCATCGGGGAGAACCACCGTGCCGATGTCCCGCCCCACCATCACTGTCCTTCCCCTCTTTCCGATTTCCCGCTGCCGCTGGCTCATTATCTGCCGCACCCCAGGGTGGGCAGAAACCACCGAGACCTGGCCGTCCACTTCTGGCCGGCGGATGGCCCAGGTCACATCTTTCCCGTTGAGGAGGACAGTGTAGTGCCGACCATCTTTGGCATTACCGGGCCTGATCTCTATCTCCACGCTTCGAGCCAATTCCGTCATCGCCTCTTGGTCCTTCGTATCCAGATTTTGCTCTAGTGCCGCCCAGGTGAGGGCCCGGTACATAGCTCCGGTATCGAAATAGAGATAACCAAGTCGTTTGGCTAGGAGATAACCAATAGTGCTTTTCCCGGAGGCCGCCGGGCCGTCAATGGCAATCGTCGCGGGCTTCTCCTTACCCATACCCGCGGGGAGTATAGTGACCTGTTATCTGGATAGCAACTCCCCTTTTACTCTAAGGCCTGCCCCGCCGGGATCTGGGTCTCTTCACTGGGCGGGGCCAGTTCCTCCACCCGCGGCAGCTCTGAGAGATCCTGCAGCCCGAAGTGTTGCAAAAATTCAAACGTCGTGCCGTAAAGTATGGGGAGCCCCGCTTTCTCCAAGCGACCCACTTCCGCCACCAGCCCGCGAGCCATCAGATTGTGCAGCACCGCGGAGCAATCCACCCCCCGCAGGCTCTCGATCTCGGCGCGGGTTATGGGTTGGCGATAGGCGATTATGGCCAGGGTTTCTAGGGCCGGGGCGGAGAGTTTGCTCCCCCGCTGCAACCCCAAAAAATGCTCTACCTGCTCTGCCAGGCGGGGGGCGGTGGCCATCTGCACCTTCTGCCCATCCCGTTGCACCACCAGCCCCTTCCCCTGGTAATCCTCAGCCAGGGAAGTGATGGCCTCCTCGACCAGTTGCGGAGATACGCGCAGGGTGCGGGCCAATTGCCGAATAGTTGTCGGCTCCCCAGCGACAAAAAGGAGAGCCTCGATCGCGCTCTTGGCCTCCTCCAGTTCCATACTCACTCTATCTTTCACCACTAACTCTATCTTTCACCACTAACTCTATCTTTCACCCCACCGGCCGGGGACCCTGACGCAGGCTCACCTTTACTTTATTTAGTTTAACCCCCATCCTTTCCTCGACTACTTCTCTAGCCACTACCAGGATCTCTTCAGTTTTGAGCGGAATATCTATATCCGCTCCGGTCTCCACCTCCAGGTAAAGGTCAACCCCTCCCCTCCCCGCCGAGACTCGCGGCCGGACTTTGACCACATCCGGGAGTTGGTCCATCCGGTACTCTAGCCTCTGGGCGATGGAGTCCAGGGTCAGTTCGATCTCTCCTCCGGAGACTTTCTGCACCCTCACCGCCCGCGGAGCCGACCTCCACACCTCTAATAGCAAAATCAAAAACCACACCAGCCCCAGTCCTAGTCCCACCAGCACGGTCAGGATCCGCCCCTGGGCAGTGGATTCGATGGCCGTCTTGAGGTTGGTCAGATTGTCAAGCACAAGGTTGATGATCGGCACCGGTACGACAATGAACAGGGCGGTGACCACCAAAAGAAAGAGAAAAACCAGGATCACTACCAACCGATTCAAGAGGTTCAGCATCTTCCCTCCTTTTTCCAATCTCGATAATTATAACGAGGTCTGTGGCCCAGACGCAATGCCTCTCCAGTTCCGCCAGAAAAGAATGGCAACCAGAAACAGGGTGGCGATACTAATCGCCGCCCCCAGTTTGAAAAGCGGCGGATCATAAACAAATTCCACAATGTGCTCTCCCGGCTCAAGGAACACCGCTCGAAAATAATAATTGGCCCGCAGGATCTCCGCCCCTCGGCCATCCACCTCTGCTCGCCATCCGGGGAAGTAAGCATCGCTCAGAACCAGATAGCCAGGTGCCTCTATCCGAGCCTGGATTACAATCCGTTCCGGCTGATACTCGAGAATGGTCACTCCCTCATTTGCCGATCCTTCACCATATGAGACACTTTCCTGCTCACCAATTAGCACCACCTCGGCCTCAGGGGAGAAAGACGGATCGGCCAGGGCGCGCAGTGCAACCTCCTCATCGGGCAGGGCAATCGCGTCATGCACAATAAATGCCCGGGGGAGTAGATCTAACTTCTCATAAATCTTGACTTCCCCGGAGTGGACTAAACGATATTGCCCCTCGGAGGAGACAATTAGCGACCGATGTGCTCCATTGCGCTGGTCGATCAAACTCACCCCTCTCACCACCAGCCGACCTTGTGGGACCAGGTAGCGGATGGTTATCTTTACTGGATGGAGGGACTCATCCAGACCAATAACCGTATGATAAAGCCCCTCCCCTACTTCCCGAGCCCGATAAGGGGTCTCTGCCGAGGCAGTATCAATTCCAAATTTCAAAGGATATGAAGTCTCTTGCCCGTCTTCATCCTCGACGACTAGCTCGGCAACCACAACCCCTCCCTTTACAGGCGGAGCAGCCTCAATATAAGACAAAATCCCTACGGCAGTCGTCTGAAATTCAGGAATATCTAGGATAGATGTTTCTTCTCCAGTCTGCAAAATAGCACGGTGGCCCAGGTCATAATACACTCCGTCCACCCACAGGTCCTCCACCTTGTCCATGATGACATACTTCACATTCATTAAGTTCAAAAGCCGGGCCGCGGGTATCTCCCGCAGCCGTTGCCAGAGTCGGCCGTCAAGGGAAATATCCTCCTCCGGGAGCAACAGCCTATCCCAATCCACAAATCGTGCCGTAGGGAGCACTCCTCCGTCGTAGCCATCCACCGTGGAGATGCCATAGATCATCGCCAGATTTGGAACCAGCACTTCTTTCTGCTTAGTAGCCACGATGAAGTCATATATCGCCTCCTGGGGAAGGGTGGCTTGAAATATCTCCCCGATTTCTTGCAGATCCCCGGGATCGAATAGCAACTGGGAAATGCTGAGAGTGCGAAAGATGCCCTTGTCGGCGAGAAGATGGAGCGTGGAGGTACGGAGAGAGGAATAGGCTTCTGGAGCCGTGGCCCGGTCGTAGGCTAGAAAGCGACTGGCCCAGAAAAGCTCTCCGGCTACAAGTAGCAAAAGCAGAAATGGTAACCATTGCTTGGCTGAATATTTTCCACCCAGATATATGACTCCTAGGCCCAACACTATCGCTCCCGCCCAAAATAAAATAACCTCTGGAGCCGGCCATTTTTGCAGCAGCAATCCTCCGGCGATAAGGATCAGGGCCAGCCACCCTAGGCGAGAGATTTTAGGAATCTTCCAGGAGAAGCTGAAATTACTTCGGAGCAATGTTTCTGCTCCCAACCCCGCGAGGATGGCTATTCCCAAAGAGAAGAGATACAGCCAACGGGCTGGGACGCGAAAGAGGCTGAAGCCGGGGACAATACTATAAAGCAGAAAATAAAAAGGATTGAAGAGACCCAGACTTAGGAGAACGCCCAAAACCAAAATAAAGAGGAAGAAAAAATAGCGCTGCCGCGGCAACAAAAGGAGTGCTG
>JACPPX010000079.1 GCA_016190785.1 Chloroflexota bacterium | reverse complement strand
GGACACCTTTGGGGATGGTACTTACACCATCCGCCTCACTGTGGTGCACCCGGACGGTAATTTCCAGGAGACTCCTCTTAGGCAAGTGATCCTGGCCAATCAAGGTGCGGTGGCCAGTCCTACCCCCGAAGAGTCGCCGACTCCAGAGGTCACTCCCGACCAAGCCACTCCCACCCCGATCATCATCAACCAGCCCACGGTGGTGCAAGTTGAGCCTACGCCATTCCCCGGGGTTGTGGTCACCCCGGCTCCCATCACCCCCGGCGAGGGGGGATCGGGTCTGTTCAATTTCCCAGATCTGGGCAGTATTGGGGTGGCCTGTCTTTGGGGAGGAGTGATGGGTCTTTTGGGTTTTGGGCTGGCGGGATTTCTCATCCTTTTGCGGCAAGGAAGGCGTACCGCATAAGAGAATAACCACTTTCGGAACTCTGAAGAAAAAACAGGACAGAGATGGGAGGGGCGGTCCGCAGGGATTGGCCCCTAAAAATGTTTGTTGCATTTGGATATAGAGATAGATGACTCGGCTGTTCGACTTCTTACGCAAAAAAGAAGCGGCGGATTGGATGATCGCCGGGCTGGGTAACCCCGGCCCGGAATACGCCGAGAACCGCCACAATGTGGGTTTCCAGATCCTCGACCAACTGGCCAAGAAATACCGGCTTTCTTTCCGGGCGATGAAGTTCCAGGGCCTTTTTGCCTCGGGAAGCATCGCCGCTCAGAGAGTGGTCCTGGTCAAGCCCTTGGCCTATATGAACCGTAGCGGCCAGGTCCTGGCTCCGGCACTGAAGGCTTATGGCCTACCTCCAGATAGATTGCTGGTGGTCTACGACGATTTGGATTTGCCCTTGGGGCAGATCCGCCTCCGACCCAAAGGGAGCAGCGGGGGACACAAGGGGATGGCTTCTATCGTCCAATCTCTGAAGAGCGAAGAGTTCCCCCGACTGCGGGTGGGCATTGGTCGTCCGACACCGGGAGAAGATGCCGAGGCCTATGTCCTTTCCGATTTCTCTCCCCAGGAGGATCGGGCAGGTGCTTATGAGCGGGCCATTGATGCTATTGAAGTGTTGCTAACCGAGGGCTTGGTAGTGGCCATGAATCGGTTCAATTAGTTGTTATTCCAGATGAATCGGTTTTGGAGATATGGGACTGAATCTTACCGGATTTTTGCCGCTCCTCAATTCTATCTCCGGATATGGGGAGGTTAAGCGAATCCTCGCTTCACCTCAGACTAGTCTGCCCTCCTCCGTAAACATTTTGGAGTCGGCCCGCCCCTATTTCCTGGCCGGCCTCCACCGCGACTCTTCTCTCCCCATCCTGGTCCTCACCTCTCGCCGCGCCCGAGCCCAGGAGGTCAAGGAGCAACTCCAAGTATTCTCTCCTTATCCAGAGCAGGTCCACCTCTTTCTGGAGCCGGAGCCTCTGCCCTTTGAACGTGCCCATTGGGAAAAAGGGACCGTGCAGGGCCGGCTGCGGGTCCTCTCCGCCCTGGAAGTCGCCCATCGCCGCCAGAAGAGACCATCTCCCATGGTAGTGGCCTCGATCCATGCCTTAACCCGCAAAACTATCCCTCGTGACATTTTTGCCTCCTCTCGCCATTCCCTAAAAGTAGGAGAGAAAGTCGAGCGCGACCGCCTCTTATCTCGATGGCTTAGGCTGGGTCACGAGCCGGAAAGTATAGTCGAGGAGCCGGGACAGTTTGCGGTGCGGGGAGGGATCATCGATGTCTTCCCCATCGATTCGCCGCATCCCATACGCATCGAACTAGCCGGGGAGCAAATCGCCTCCCTGCGCAGTTTCGATCCCAATACCCAGCGTTCCCAGGAACCGCTCCCCTCTCTCTTAATTGGCCCCGCCCGGGAGGTAGTCTTCGCGGAGGGGAGTCGCGACCTTAGGAAGCTGGGATTGGCGGGGCTGAATTCGGCAGCACGAGAAGAGTATGAGAAGGATTTATCCGCCATGGAGGAAGGTCAATTCAATCCATTCTTTGAACTCTACATCCCCCATCTTTACTCTCCGTCGGGAAGTCTCCTGGAGTATTTTCCCCAAGGAAGTTTAGTGGCCATCGATGACCCACTCGGATTGGAGCAAACTCTACGAGATCTTGAGGAAGGTGTGGCGCGAGAGAAGGAGATGTTTTTATCGCGAGGGGAGATCCCTTCTTGGTTAGCCTCTCCCTATTTCACTGTCCAGGAGATCGAAAGTTTTCTCGAAGGACATCGGGTTTTGCAACTGGGGTCTTTTTCGGAAGAACCCATGGGCCAAGCATTCCGCCCCGCTCCGGCCTATGGTGGGCGACTGCCGGAGATGATAGCGGATACCCTGGGGATGGTGGAAGACAAGAAAGTGGAAGACAAGAAAGGGGTAGTGGTTGTCTCTCGCCAGGCGCCGCGATTGCAAGAACTATACGGGGAAGGGGGAGTAAGCCTCACCCCCATTGGCGAGATGCGTCAACCGCCAAAGCCTGGGGGTTTGGTGCTCGTCTCCGGAGGACTCACTCGCGGCTGGGAGATGCATACTGCGCAGGGCACATTCCTCCTGATGGCCGACGGGGACATTTTTGGCTGGAGCAAACTGGAGATGCGCCGCACCCCTTCGCCGCGGCCCCAGTCCCGGGAGAGTTTCTTCGCCGATGTCACCCCCGGGGATTTTGTGGTCCATATCGAACATGGCATAGGGATCTATGATGGGCTGGCTACTTTCAGAGAAAATGGGGTGGAGCGGGAATTCCTGAAAGTGGATTATGCCCAAGGGGACACCCTCTATGTCCCCACCTACCACGCCGATCGCCTTTCCCGCTATCTGGGGTCGGGAGGGGCTCCACCGCGCATCGATCGCCTGGGGACGGCGGACTGGGAACGGACCGTGGCCCAGGCCAAGCGGGCGGTGGAGGAGATCGCCCAGGAACTCTTGCAACTTTACTCCGCCCGGGAAGTAGTCCCCGGATATGCCTTTCCCCAAGATGCTCCCTGGCAATATGAACTGGAGGCCTCTTTTCCCTACCTGGAAACCGAGGATCAGGTCCGCACCCTGCGGGAAGTGAAGCGGGATATGGCGATGCCGCGGCCTATGGATCGGCTCATCTGTGGAGATGTCGGCTACGGCAAAACGGAGGTGGCCCTCCGCGCCGCCTTCAAAGCGGTGATGTCCGGAAAACAAGTGGCCCTTCTGGTTCCCACCACTGTCCTGGCCCAACAACACTTTTTGACCTTCCAAAAAAGACTGGCTCCTTTTCCTGTAGAAGTGGAGATGCTCTCCCGCTTTAGGTCGGCCAAGGATCAGAAGCAAATTCTCGAGAATTTGGAGGCTGGCAAGCTGGACATCGTGATCGGCACCCACCGTCTCCTACAGAAGGATGTGCAATTTAGAGATCTCGGCCTTTTGATCATAGATGAGGAGCAACGCTTCGGGGTCAAAGATAAGGAGCGGCTCAAGGCCCTGCGCAAGGAAGTGGATGTTTTAACCCTCACTGCCACCCCCATCCCCCGCACCCTATACCTCTCCCTCGCCGGGGCAAGGGATATGTCCACCATCGAGACCCCGCCCCAGGAGCGGCTGGCGGTAATCACCCAGGTGACGGCCTATGACGAGCCGCTCATCCGTCGCGCCGTCCTCCGCGAGTTGGACCGGGGTGGCCAAGTCTACTTTGTCCACAATCGGGTGCGGGGCATTGACTACATCGCCAGCCGACTGAAACGGCTGGTCCCCGAGGCGCGGATCGTGGTCGTCCATGGCCAGATGGAGGAGAAGGCCCTGTCCCAGACCATGCTGGAATTCGCCGAGGGGGAGCACGATGTCCTAGTCTCCACTTCGATTATCGAGAACGGGATAGATATCCCCAATGTGAACACTTTGCTCGTCAACCGCGCCGACCGCTTTGGCCTGGCCGAACTGTACCAGTTGCGCGGTCGGGTAGGGCGGGGGGCCCTGCAGGCCTATGCCTACTTCCTCTACGATGAGGGCCGCCTCTCCAAGGAGGCGCGGGAGAAATTGCGCACCATTCAAGAAGCGGGGCAACTGGGCTCCGGCTTTCGCATTGCCATGCGCGATCTCGAGATCCGCGGGGCGGGGGAGATGCTGGGGGCCCGGCAGCACGGGCACATCGCGGCGGTGGGTTTTGACCTCTACACTAAACTCCTAGCCCGGGCGGTGGCCGACCTCAAATCCGGGAAAGCAATTAAGCCGGAGTTAGTCGCTCCCTCGCCGATTCCCGAGGTCAGAGGACCCTCAATAGACTTGCCATTGCAAGCCTATCTTCCCCAGGATTATGTTGCCGACCCCACCTTGCGTCTCAGCCTCTACCGTCGCCTGGCCGGGCTCAGCAATCTGGACGAGGTCGAGGCCATGGAGCAGGAATTGCGGGACCGCTTTGGGGAAATTCCGGAGCCGGCCCAAAACCTGCTCTATGTCCTGCGCTTGAAGGTTTTGGCTATGGCCGGGGGAGTTGACTCCCTGGACCACGACGGGGAGCGGGTGCTGGTGCGGCTCAAAGAGGGTAAAGGCCGTGCTTCTTGGAACCTCCCTTCCTCCGCCCGTGGGCGGGGCACTCTGCTCTGGGTGCCCTATTCGCCATTTAGCGAGGCCTGGCGAGATGCTCTGCAGAAAACTCTCCAATCCCTGAGCGAGGCAAATGGCCGCGGGGGCTGAGGGGTCCTTCTGTCATTCTGAGCCCCGCAGGGGCGAAGAATCTCTAGCAAGCCGCAACTAATCAGACCTGCGTCTCGCTTGGAACAGCAACCCTCTTCCCTGTCATTCTGACCCCGAACGAAGGGGGAGTAATTCTGTCATTCTGACCCCGACGTAGGAGGGGGAAGAATCTCCCTATTCCCTCTTTGGACGCACCATAAGTAGGGGAGGCCCTCGCAGCCTCCCATTTTCCTGCTTCCCGCAACCTTAAAATTTGCGAGGGGGCTTGACAAAAGCCCCCTTTTTCTTGTATACTATGCGCTAGAACAAATGTTCTCACTTTGCCACACTATGCTACCCCAACGAAGGCTGGCCTGCCCAACCTTGCGGGCCGCATTTTTCGCGCTCAATAGAATAATTGGTGTGGGGAATTTCGCGCACCTGTGGAATTTTCCCCACTAGCCATTTGCCAAAAGATCAAAAAAGGTCAAGACACGATGAATCTGACCGGGAATCGGTCGCGCTTTTGCTGGCACAAACCAGTGCTAAGCCGGTGGTGAAACGACGCGGGGGCGAAAGGGCTTGCGGGCCGGGCGCTTACTGGGGGACTTGGCCAAAGCCACGGGGAGGACCTGGTCCATCCGCTCCACAAAGATAAAGCGCATATCCCGCTTGACCTTGTTGGGAATCTCGATCAAGTCCTTCTGGTTCTTCTTGGGGAGAAGCATGGTCTTTAAGCCGGCACGGTGCGCTGCAAGTACTTTCTCCCGTAGACCGCCGATGGCCAGGACCCGGCCGCGGAGGGTGATTTCCCCACTCATGGCCACTTCCCGCTTCACCGGGCGGCGCACCAGGGCGGAGACCAGGGCGGTGGCGATGGTGATCCCCGCTGAGGGGCCATCCTTGGGGATGGCTCCTTCCGGAAGGTGAATATGGATATCCATCTTTTCGAAGTGCTTTTTATCAATTCTCAGTTCGTCGGCATGGGCCCGGGCGTAGGTGAGGGCGGCCTGGGCCGACTCCTGCAGAACCTCTCCCAATTGCCCAGTTAGAATCAGGTTGCCTTTCCCCTCCATCAGGCTGACCTCGATGGCCATAGTTTCCCCCCCGGCGGGGGTGACGGTGACCCCGGTGGCGACTCCAACTTCGTCCTTTTCCTCGGCCATGCCAAAGGTGAATTGGGGTGGGCCTAAATATTTCACTAGCGAGTTGCGAGTGATCTGGGCCGGGACCTTTTTCCCTTCGGCCATAGCCCGGGCCATCTTGCGGCAGATATTAGCGATCTCCCGCTCCAGATTGCGCACTCCAGCTTCATAGGTGTACTCACGGATAGTGTGGCGCAGGGCCCCCTCGGAGAAATTTATTCGGCTGAGCCCGTTCTCCTCCACTTGCCGCGGGATTAGAAAGCGTCGGGCAATCTCAAGTTTTTCTTCTTCTAGGTATCCAGGGAATTCGATAACCTCCAGTCGATCCCGCAAAGCGGGCGGTACCGGATCCAGGATGTTGGCGGTAGTAATAAACAGGACCTTGGAGAGGTCATAGGGCACTTCTAGATAATGGTCGGAGAAGGCGTGATTCTGCTCCGGGTCCAACACTTCCAAGAGGGCGGCGGAAGGATCGCCGCGGAAGTCAGTGCCCAGTTTGTCAATCTCATCGAGCATGAAAACCGGAGTGATGATCTTGGCGCGGAGCAGCGTTTGTAGGATCCTCCCGGGGAGGGCGCCGACATAGGTCCGG
>JACPPX010000084.1 GCA_016190785.1 Chloroflexota bacterium | reverse complement strand
TTCAGTATACAGTATATTCCTGCTGTCTATGGAGAGTTGGTGCTTTAGTGCGGTCAGGTGTTACCAACTGACAGTAGGCGTGGGATGCCAACTTCTGAAACCATATAACAAGTTTCCAGTTTCCAATTGAGTGCCCGTTGCCAGTTTCCAATTAATTATCAGTTTCCAGTTGCGAATTTGGGTGTTAGACTGAATTAGTGAAAGCGTGCGTCGGACGGTAACATCCGACGCCACGACCCAAGATCTGGACACCATCAACCGGGAGGTGGAAATGGCTCGTGGGACAAGGGCGATATCTCCCCCGGGGCGGATAGCCCGGATTTATCGCGGCGGGGAAGGGGAGTTGGCTTGGGCGTTACATCGCCTAAGCGGGCTTGGTGTTCTCTTCTTTCTTTTCCTGCATATCTTGGATACTTCCCTCGTCCTTTTGGGCAAAGAGGCCTACGAGACCTTTATCGGCCTCTACCGCACCCCGGTGCTTAGGGTCCTGGAAGTAGTACTGGCCATGGCCGTGCTCTACCATGGCGGAAATGGAGTTCGGCTGACCATATACGACTTCTGGCCCAAACTCCTCCGTTTTGATCGCTTTGTCTTTTACCTCGGCATATTCTTATATCCGGCGATAGTCATCCCCATGGCCTATATGATGCTCCGCCCGGTGTTTTTCCCTAACCTGCCGCCCCTGGGAGGAGGGTGAGATGGCTGTATTTGGCCGGCCCCGGCCGGTGGGCAACACCTTTGAGCTCTATGCCTGGATCTTCATGCGTCTTTCGGGGTTGGCCTTGCTCTTCCTGGCCCTGGGGCATCTTTTCATCATGCACCTCCTGGGGGATGAGACCGGATTTGGGGTGGACCGGGTCACCTACGAATTTGTCCTCGGCCGCTGGACCGGAGATCTGGGGCTTTTCTGGCGGCTGTGGGATGGGTCGCTACTCTACTTGGCCATGCTCCATGGGCTGAATGGCCTGCGCACCGTGATCGATGACTATGTCCACACCCCGACCCTCCACGGCTTTTTCACTTTTCTTCTCTTGGCCTTCGCCATGGCTTTTCTGGGGATCGGGACGATTACTATCCTCCTCTTTTCCCCGCCTACTTAATCCATGGCTCAGGTCCTCGCCGTCTTCGATTTTGATGGCACCCTCTATGACGGCCGGGTGTGGCGGTCGGTAGTAAATTATTTTCAGGAACGGGGCGAGAAACGCGACTTCCAGCGCCGTTTCCGAAGGAGACAGATCCCCCGCTGGATCCTCTATCGGCTGCGGCTCCTCAGCCAGGAACCATTTGTCCTGAAGTGGATGGAGGAGTTGGCCGGGATATTTGCCGGCTATACTCTCCCCGAGATCCAAGAAATTTTTGGCTGGATAGTGGAGAAGGATATCATTCCCGGGCTCAGGCCGCGGGTGGTGGAGAAACTGCGAGAGCACCAAGCCGCGGGTCACACCACGGTCCTTCTCTCCGGTAGTTACGAGCCGCTCCTCGAACTCTTCAATAAGCGGCTGGGGATTGACTATGCTCTGGGGACGCGGCTAGCCTTTGCCGATGGGAGGGCCACGGGAGGGATCACCACCGCGGTGTGCATGGGCCCGGAAAAAGCACGGCGGCTCTCGGCTTTCCTCAAAGAGCAAGCCCCGGATGCTGATCTCGCGGCGAGCTATGCCTATATTGATAGCACCTTCGACCTGCCGTTGGCCCAACTCGTCGGCCATCCGGTAGTCGTCGCCCCCGAGGATGAGAAAATGCGCCAAGAAGCAAGGGCTCAGGGTTGGGAGATTATAGATTAGAAGAAGAAATGACGGTACATAAATTCGACGCGGTAATCATCGGTGCCGGGGGGGCGGGACTGTGGGCCGCCCTGGAATTGTCGAAGCATCCCGATCTCAAAGTTGCCGTCCTCTCCAAACTGTACCCGGTGCGTTCCCACACCGGAACGGCCCAAGGAGGTATTGGGGCGGCTCTGGCCAACCTGGAGGAGGACCACTGGGAGTGGCATATGTTCGATACGGTCAAGGGCGGGGATTATTTGGTGGACCAGGATGCGGCAGAGGTGCTGTGCCGCGAGGCGATTGAGACCGTTTACGAACTGGAACATATGGGCTTGCCCTTCAGCCGCACGCCGGAGGGCAAGATCGATCAACGCCGCTTTGGGGGGCACACTAAAAACTATGGAGAGGCGCCGGTGCGCCGCTCCTGTTATGCTGCGGACCGCACCGGGCATATGATCTTGCAGACCCTCTACCAGCAGTGCATCAAAAATAACGTCAACTTCTTCGATGAGTACCATTTTCTCGATTTGATCCTGGTCGAGGGGCGCACCGCGGGAGTGGTGGCCCTGGAAATAAAGAGCGGAGAACTAAATGTTTTCCAGGCTAAAACCGTGCTCCTGGCCACCGGAGGCTTTGGCAAGATCTACAAGATAACCTCCAATGCCCACAGCCTGACCGGGGACGGCGTGTCCATTGCCTTCCGCCGCGGCATCCCCCTGGAGGATATGGAATTTTTCCAGTTTCATCCCACGGGCATCTACAAATTGGGGATCCTCCTCACCGAGGCGATGAGGGGGGAAGGGGGGAAGCTGCTTAACGGCGAGGGAGAGCGGTTCATGGAACGCTACGCCCCTACCCTGCTCGATCTCGCCCCCCGCGATTTGATTTCGCGGGCGATGTATCTGGAGATCCGGGAGGGGAGGGGTGTTGGGGGGAATGATTATCTACACCTCGATGTGCGGCATCTGGGGAAAAATGTAATCCTGGCCAAACTCCCCGATATGCTCGATTTTGTGCGCACCTATGTGGGGGTGGACATGACTCAAGAAATGGTCCCGGTCCAGCCCACGGCCCATTATGCCATGGGGGGGATCCCCACCGACATCGAGGGGAGAGTGGTGACCGACGAGAAAAACACCCCTTTGCCCGGCCTCTATGCCGCCGGAGAGTGTGCCTGCGTTTCCGTGCATGGCGGCAACCGCTTAGGGACCAATTCTCTGGTGGACATTTTGGTATTTGGCCGCCGCTCCGGGCGGGATATGGCCAAGTTTGTCAAAGACAACGAGTTGCCGGAGCTACCCAAAGAGCCTGAGGGCGCAACCCGGGCTGAGGTCTCCCGGCTGCTTAATTCCCGCGGGCCGGAGACGGTGGGCAAACTCCGCGAGGAGTTGCAACAGACGATGCAGGACTATGCCGGGGTCTTCCGCGAGGAGGATGGCCTGGCCAGTGCTTTAAGCGCCCTGGGGGAATTGAAACAGAGGTACCGCAGGGTATCGCTTCAGGACCGCGGGAAAAAATTCAACACCGACCTCCTGGAGGCCATGGAACTGGGATATCTCCTCGACATTGCCGAAGCCACAGTTTACAGTGCCCAGAACCGCACCGAGAGCCGAGGGGCCCACTGGCGGGAGGATTTCCCTAAACGAGATGATGCCAACTGGCTCAAGCACACCCTGCTCTACCGCAAAGACGGCGGATTAGAGGTCAAGTACAAGCCGGTGACAATTACTAAATTCCAGCCGCAGGAAAGAAAATACTGAGCAATGCGCTGGACTGAACTCCCTCCTTGGTTCCGCTTCGCGATATATGCCATTTTCCTGACCATCCTCGTTTTGCTATTGGGCTCTTATGCCCTGGCCCTGGATCGGCAACTGGGCTGGACACTGCCCCAAACACTGTCCTGGCTTGGACTCTTGCTATTCATTGGCGGGGCAATCCTCGCCGGGTGGTGTGTGTGGCTCTTCCTCACCGCCGGGCAGGGGACTCCGGCCCCCTTTGATCCCCCTCGCAAATTCGTGGTCCGGGGGCCGTATCTCTATGTCCGCAACCCGATGATGCTGGGGGGCTTGACCGGCATTACCGGGGCGGCCCTTTATTTGTCCTCGCCTGCCATCCTTCTCACGGCCATCGGGTTATTCATTGCCGTCAACATTTTTATCCTCCTTTGGGAGGAGCCGGACCTGGAAAGAAGGTTTGGGGAAGCTTATCGCCAATATAAGGCGGCAGTGCCGCGCTGGATTCCTCGAGTGCCAAAGTAATAGTGGATTTTGGTATAATCACGGGTCGCGGCACGAAATCGTAGAAAGAGTTGAGGATGGAAGTCGCGCTGAAAATCTTGCGTTTCAATCCGGAGCGGGAGCGCCGCCCCTGGTGGGGGGAATATAAAGTCGAGGCCGATCCCGGCGACCGCGTCCTGGATTTGCTGCACACCGTGAAATGGCACCAGGACGGGACCTTAACCCTGCGCCGCTCCTGTGCCCACGGCATCTGCGGCTCGGATGCCATGCTTATCAACGGCCTCAACCGGCTGGCCTGCAAGGTCCTGGTTCGCGACCTCGGCCCCCAGATCGTAGTGGAACCCATGCGCGGCTTCCGGGTGCTTAAAGATTTAGTGGTGGACATGGAACCGTTCTTCGCCAAATACCGGGCGGTGAGGCCGTATCTGATCAATGACGAGCCAGAGCCACGCAAAGAGCGGCGGCAGAGTCCCAAGCAGCGGGAGAGGTTCGAGGACACCACCAAGTGCATCCTCTGCGCGGCCTGCACCACCGCCTGCCCCTCTTTTTGGGCGGCACCGGATTTCATCGGCCCGGCGGCTATTGTCCAAGCCCACCGTTTTATCTTCGACAGCCGCGACCGCGGGGCGGCGGAGAGGTTGGCGGTACTGAATCAGAGCGAGGGGGTATGGAGCTGCCGCACTATTGTCAATTGTACCATCGCCTGTCCGCGGGATATCGCCGTGACCCAAGCCATCAATGAAGTGAAACGAGCCATAGTCACCAGCGAAGAATTCATACCGAAATGGAGGGGATTTGATATGCAGCGCGCCATCGGCACCGCCTTTCTGACCCTTTCTCTAGGGATGCTGGCCCTGGCCGGGTTTATGACCTTCCAGATCGCCAACCACATCCTGCAAGGGGGGAACCCCTTTGACCAAATAGGTCTTCTCATCCTCGCCCCTTCCCTATTCCCTCCCGCCATCCTAGCCGGGCTTATGGGGCTCTATGAGTTTATCAAGGCCGAGCGGTGAATCACCGTTCGAACGATACCAGCATTCTGCTTGGCCTCGAGATGAGGCCATTTGGGTTTTGAGGAGTTCCTTCGCTTTGCCTTCGCTGCACTCAGGCATTCAGCTGGGAATGGAAGAAATAGAGCAGATACGGATAGTTGCCCTACCAAGCACGGCAGGAGCGAGAGATCTCGATTAGTGGGAGATTCTTCGTCCCGACTTCGTCGGGTCTCAGAATGACAGGATAGGGATGACTCGCGAGGAAGCACTGCAACTGGTCCAGAGCCTGATCAAGAACCCCAACCTGGTGAAGCATCACTTGGCGGTGGAGGCGGTGATGCGCGCCCTGGCGCGGCGCTTCGGGGAGGATGAGGAGACTTGGGGGCTGGTAGGGCTTCTGCACGATGCCGATTATGAGATCACCGGCCACGACTCGGTGCGGCACGGACGGGTGATGGCCGATATGCTAAGGGAGCGCGGCGTGGATGAAGTAATCATTGAGGGGGTAATGGCCCACAACGAGGCCCTGGGGGTGCCCCGCGACACTAAGCTCAAAAAGGCAATTTACGCTTGTGACGAATTGACCGGGTTGATCACCGCCGCCGCCCTGGTGCATCCGGAGAAAAAACTGGCTCCGCTGGACACGCAATTTATCCTTAAGCGCTTCAAGGAGAAGTCCTTTGCCAAAGGTGCGCGTCGGGAGCAGATCCTCACTTGTAGCGAACTGGGGATGGAACTGGAGGAGTTCACCGGCGTGTGTCTGGAGGCGATGAAGGGGGTGGCGGGGGATTTGGGGCTGTAGGTTGCGAGGCGTTTTCATAAAAATGTAGGGGAGGCACTGGTGGCCTCCCGATTTTGTTTGGTGGCGTCGGGCTTCAGCCCGACCGTTGATTACCTCACAATCCTGCTTGCCTCCTAACATCTTGCACAGCGATTCTAAGGAAAACTTCCCAGAATAAATCCCCCTTTTCCCGGCTTCCCTTCGATGGCTCTCCCAGCGCACCCCAAGGGGACACTTCCCGCACATCCAAAGGGAAACCCACCGGATCTAGACGGGCGCCCTTCAGCTGGTCTTTAGGATTGGGGAAATCTATCGCATGAGGTCCTACCAAGTCTGAGCGTAGAGAGGCAATAAGCGATGCCTCACATTCATCTGCGTGCATGCTAGGGGTGGTGAACCCCGCTCCTTTGTAAGCCTCATCCCAAGCATGTTGAAGGTCAGCCACCAAGAGACTGGCATTGGGGAATTGCTTGCCTAATTGGGAGATGAAGTACGACCAAAGGACATAATTTCCGCCGTGCAGTGAGACGACGATAATCGTTTTAAAGCCGCTCTTCGTCAGCGAATGGATGATGTCGGTGAGCACAGCTTTCAGCGTGTCGTCAGTGAGAGTCAAGGTGCCTCGAAATGACATGTGCTCGGGCGATGTGCCGATAGGGATAATAGGGGTCAGGTAAGCGTTCAAACTATCGGCGAGGGCTTCTGCCACCCTGGCGGTGATGATAGAATCCGAAGCCAGGGGCAGATTGGTGCCGTGCTGTTCAGTAGAGCCAATGGGTACTACCGCAATTGTGGTATCAGAATCTTCAATTTCTTTCCAAGTGTTCTCCCAGGTGAACATCTCCTTGCCTCCATACTGGATATCAGGATTCTGAAAGAATCGTCGCCCTCAAGGGCGACGCTACATTATCTCACCGAGCAAGCGATTTAATTCGGCGAGAATCCTCCCTAGCCCCTCCGGCTCTCCCTCCGCGGCGTCAATGGTGGTGACGGTTTTGCTTTGCCCCTGGTAGTGAAGGGTGATCTCATAGATAAAGCGATCACAGCAGGTGTCATCGGGGAGATAGGAGTCCTGGAAGGAGAAGAAGCCTTCGCTCTCCATCAGGGCAACGAGATCTGCCACGGCATCGGCGGAGACCCGGATTTCTTCCTCGGTCTCGGCGATAAGGTCGCGATACACTACCCGGCCATCGCCATAAATCAGCCATTGTTCGTCGCTGCCCACAAACCCACCGCTGCGGTGATATTCAAGCACCAAATCGCCGCCTAGCGAAGGCGGCGTGGCGGGCTGGCAGGCAAGGAGCAAAGTAGCGAAAGTCGCCGCCATCGCTATAAACCCAAATCGCATTCCACCTCCCAAAATTGCGGGCGGGCATCCCGACCTTGTCGGGACCCCTACATTAGCCTTTCATTACTCCGATGGGCCGCAGTTTAGCCACTTTGCGGGCAATGCCTGCTTTGTCCACGATGTCCGTCACCCGTTCTACATCTTTGTAAGCGAAAGGCGCTTCTTCTGCCAGCCCGGCCCAGCTCCCGGCTTTGACCGCAATCCCCTGGGTCTCCAATTGCTTCTCTAACTCTTTACCGTGTATCTTGCGCTTGGCTTCGGCCCGACTCATGGTCCGGCCGGCGCCGTGGCAGGTGGAGCCGAAGGTCATTTTCATCGAGCCTTCCGTCCCGGCCAGGATGAAGGAATGGGTGCCCATCGAGCCCGGGACCAAAACCGGCTGGCCCAGGGGCTGATACTCTTTAGGCAGCCCTTCGAAGCCGGGGCCAAAGGCGCGGGTAGCCCCTTTGCGGTGCACGCAGACTTTGACTTTTTTGCCATCCACCTCGTGCTCTTCCAGTTTGCCGATGTTGTGGGCAATGTCGTATACCGAGTGCAGTTCCCATCCAGGAATCTTGCTGGAGAGGACTTCTTCAAAGGCCTGGCGGATCCCGTGGGCGATGCGCAGGCGGTTGGCAAAGGCAAAGTTGGCGGCACAGGCCATAGCCGCAAAATAGGATTGACCTTCTGGAGAGTTAAAGGGGACACAGACCAGTTCCCGGTCGGGGAGTTCAATCCCGTATTTCTTCAATGACCCCTGCATACTGCGCACATAATCGGTGCACACCTGGTGGCCGTAGCCGCGGGAGCCGCAGTGGATCTGGACCGCGATATGGCCTTGGTTGAGGCCAAAGGCCTCCGCCGCCTCCGGCCAGTATATTTCTTCGATTTCGTCGATCTCCAAAAAGTGGTTGCCGGAGCCCAGAGAGCCGAGTTGCTGCCGGCCTCGATCCTTGGCATGGTTACTAACTTTAGAGGGGTCGGCGCCGGGAATGTGCCCAAACTCTTCGGTGCGCTCCAAATCCTCTTTGGGGACATACCCTTTATCCACCACCCATTTCCCGCCGCGGGTCGCCACCTCGTCCAACTCCGCCACCGAGACTTTCAGCCCGCCGGCGCCCAGCCCGCTGGGGACATGGCGATACATAGACTCCACCAGGTTGCGGATATAGGGCATGACCTCGTCTTTAGTCAGGTTGGAAGCCAGGACCCGCACCCCGCAGTTGATGTCATAGCCGATCCCTCCCGGGGAGATTACCCCGTCGGGGAGACGGGTGGCGGCCACCCCGCCGATGGGGAAGCCGTAGCCCTGATGGATATCGGGCATAGCCAGGGTGTAGCGAACCGTCCCGGGGAGGGTGGCGGTGTTGATTAACTGCTCCAGGGAGCGGTCGCCAAGGGTATCCTCCAGGATTTCTTCGTCGGCATAGATGCGGGCCGGAACCCGCATATCCCCGCGGTGGGAAGCAGGGATCTCGTAGAGGTAGGGGCCGATCTTTTTGATGTCTTCGCGGCGAATCATATTAGCCTTTCTATCTACATTATATATCGAAAACCAGGGCGGTGGTGTAACCCTGTGGGGTTTCTTCTATGTGCAGGTCGTGGTAGGTCACGCCCTTGATTACGATTTTGACCCCCTCTATTTTCCCTCCGAGAGCGATGGCCTCCAATTTGGCCCCCTCTTCGTCGAGAAAGAGATTGCGGATCAGGAACTCACGGTAGGCTTGGCGGTGGGTGTCGTGGAGGGTCAAGAGTTCGCTAAGCCAGTCAACCAGTAATGCCTCCCTATCCACCGCCTGCAAAGAAACTATATGCTCCGCCTCGGTGCCCAGTTTATCCACCTCCACCATCAGGCTGAACATGCCGTAGGCGGCATTGGCGAAGAGTTCGGGCAGGTCCTTGCCCCACACGCGGATGGCGAGATCCGCGGTGTGCTCCAGTTCTTGGAAGCGTGCTTTTCCCATCTGCGGTCGGCGGCAAGCTCTCTTTAGGCGGTTACTTGACCCTGTAACTCACGAGTTCCGTTCTGCCGCCATACGGTGTTCCATGATGTTCAGAATTGTTCCACACCAGCCCTATTCCGGGGCAAAACCAATCCTCAATAGTCGTTCCGGCAAAAGCCCCCGTTTCAAGAAAGAAACAGTCAGTGAACTCGCCAGCAGGCACAGTTATCGAGCCTATGCTTGCCACTTTACGATTCAGGGGGGCGTCCTTTGCATTAAAGATTGACCATTCGCTATTCAGGATAACCGGGAAGACGAACTCGACGAGCACTCGGGTTTGGAGATCCGAAAGGTCCAACCGGTCATCTTGCCGCAGTACGCGATTGCCATCCACAATCAACCAGTAGTTTGTGGTAGTTGCCGTCCTGAGTGCATTAGCCACAGGATACTTACCTCGCACCTCGACGAGAACTTCTTCCGACTGCACGCTTTGCACGGTGGCTATGAAGAATTCTTCTTTGACTTCAATGCCAATGATTGTATCCGTGATCATAGAAGTTGCTGTCATCATATCATTGGGGTTGAAGCCCTCGTAACGGGTCACTCTATAAGTCCAGTAGTTGCCGACACTCAAAGGCAATTCTTGGTTATACTGGTAATAACTTTGTGCATTATCATCACTTTTCAGTGATGTACATCCAGCCAAGGCCACAGCCAAGAAAATACCTAACAAAAGAAAGAAACTTCTCATTGCGATACTCCAAAGCGCAGTCCGACCCCTCAGACCTGGATGGCCATATCCGCGGTGTGTTCTAACTCTTGATAGCGAGGTGGTTCTTCCCTGGTCACGGGTTTACTTTCTCATTCTTGCCGCAAATTCGGCTAGGTTCACTGCGCCAAGTTTGGGGGAGAGGCACTCCATTATCTCCACTTTTATTTCCCTGCCTAAATTGACCTCTGCTCCCCTTTGCAGTTCGAATTCGATCTTATGCTCTTCCCCCCCCGTGACTCCTATTCTAACTTCTGCGGGAATCCTCGACCCCCTCAAAACTAAACGAGCGGAATAGGTTCCTTGTGGCGGGAGAATTTGCTTCTCTCTCACTTTAATATTGACTTTGTTACTATAAGCCGGACTCGCCTGACTCGCGATAGTAAATGGCCGACCCAACAAGTGATTGGCTTGGGGCATAAACCCTTCTTGGATCAGGCTGCGGATGATGGTGGAGCGCACCGGGACTCCCTCCATCTCCAGCGGTTCAACGACCTCTACCTCAAAGCCCATTTCCTCGCCCATGCGAGTGAGGGTGGGTAAATCCCCCTCCCGGTCGTGGCCCAGGGCAAAATCGGGCCCAGCCACCAGCACTTCCATCCCAAGGTTGTGGCGCATTAGGCTAACGAACTGCCGGGCAGTGGTGTGAGAAAATTCAAGGCTGAACGGCTGCATCACCAGAAAATCCAGGCCTAGTTTTTCCAAAAGTTCAATCCGCTCCTCGGCGGTGGTCAGGTAATACATCGGCAACTCTGGCTTGAGTATTTCCCGGGGGTGAGGGTCAAGAGCCACCGCCCCGGCAAGGAGATCTCGGGCTCGGGCAATATCTCTAATTGTGCCAAAAAGGTGCTGGTGGCCAAGATGTACCCCATCGAAGACACCGACAGAAAGCACGGAACGGTGTTCTAGTTGGGCCGAGGCCAGACTGTTGAAGAGTTGCATTTTGCTCAAGCGAAAACCTTGTGGGGAAGCCACCGTCCGTCATTCCCTCGCCGCAATAGGGCCAGGAACCGGCCAGCCGCAGAATAAGCCCGCACCATATCTGCCTGGCGTGGGAAAAGTCCATCGCCGGAGACGGCCTGCCCCAGGCTTATCCTCATTTCCGCCTGTGTGTCGAGGACCAGAGGGGCGAAGTCCAGCAAAGCTTCGTCCAAGGGATGGACCAAATCGCGCCAAGTGCCATGGATGAAGGCTTCCTCGATTTCTGCTAGGCTTGCCGCCTCCTCTAAGGGGAAGCGGCCGATGCGGGTGCGAACTAGGGAGGCAAGGTGGCCACTGCATCCCAATTTCTCCCCAATGTCGCGGGCCAGGGCGCGGATGTAGGTCCCGGAGGAGCATTCTACTTCCAAGTCTACTATAGGAGGTTGCCAATTTCTAATTTCCAGTCGGTATATCTCCACCTCCCGCGGTGCGGTTTCAACTTCCACCCCCCTGCGAGCCAACCTGTATAACGGTTGCCCCTCTCTTTTGAGGGCAGAATACACAGGAGGTTTTTGTAGAATGTGGCCGCGGAATTCGTTCAAGCTGGTCTCGATTCGTTTTTGGTCTATTCCTGATATATCCCCCTCGGCGATCACCCGTCCTTCGGCATCATCAGTATCCGTGGCCCGGCCGAGATAGACCGAAGCGCGATAGACTTTCGGGGAGGCCAGCAAAAATTCGGCAACGCGTGTGGCCGCTCCCAGGAGGACAAGGAGCACCCCCGTGGCTAAAGGGTCAAGCGCCCCAGAGTGACCGACTCGTTTTACCCCTGTGGCTTTGCGCACCAGATCCACGACATCGTGGGAGGTCAAACCGCGGGGCTTATCCAGGTTGAGGATGCCAATTGGGGAATTGATTGCGATGCTTGCGAGCAGGGATAAATCTCCCGCGGGTTTTCCAAAGCGAGCGCAAGCCGGACAGGGCTGTCGGATTTCGGGGGCCGAGGGGGGGAAACTCACTTTCCCTCTTGGGATTCGATCCCCCGCAGGAGGTCCAGGATCCGCTGTCCCCGCTCCAGAGATGGATCAAGGTGGAAGCTCACCTCGGGGACAAAGCGCATTTCGAGACGGGAGGCCAACTGGCTGCGCAGGAAGCCGCGGGCGTGATCCAGGGCTTGCAGCGCCCCCTTCTTTTCCTCGTCCGTGCCGAGAAAGGTGACATAGACCCGCGCCTGGCGAAGGTCGGCGGTGGTTTCAACCCTAGTGACCGTGAATCCTTGCAGTCGCGGATCTTTGCTGGTGCGGGAGAGAAGCTCGCTCAACTCCTGGTGGAGGAGTTCATTGAGCCGCTCCTGTCTCCGACCAGGGACGGGCATGGTCACCCCCTGTGGGGTATTAGCTTACCCTTTGCTTCTCCAAGACCTCCACTACATCCCCTTCCCGGAAGTCCTGGAAGGCCCCCAAGGCGAGGCCGCAGTCAAAACCGGCGGCCACCTCTTGCACATTCTCGGCAAATCGTTTCAAAGATGTAATCTGTCCCTGATAGATGATTTCTTCTCCGCGCTTGACCCGCACCGGAGCATTGCGCTTCACAACTCCCGAGGTGACCATGGCCCCCGCTACTTTGCCCCGCTTCACCTCGAAAATTTTGCGGATTTCGGCACGGCCGATTACTGCTTCTTCGTAGACCGGCTCCAACATACCTTGGAGGGCCTTCTCTATATCTTCTACCAGGCGGTAGATGACATCGTAGAGTCGGATCTCGACCGCATCTTTTTCCGCCAGGGAACGGACCGTGGTATCGGCTTGGACATTGAAACCGATGACCACCGCCTGGGAGGCGATGGCCAGGTTGACATCCGATTCCGTGACATTCCCCGTGGCCTGGTGGATGATCCGCACCCGCAGATTTTCATCACCCAACTTTTCTAGGGAGTTGCGCAACGGCTCCAGAGAGCCTTGGACATCAACCTTGAGCACTACTCTCAGTTCCTTGACTTTCCCGGCTTGCATCTGGCTATAGAGCTCGTCCAGGGTGAGGGGGGTGGCAGGTCGGGTTGTGGTTTCCTTCTGTCTGGCACTCTCCTCGGAGATACCCCGCGCGGTGCGTTCATCTGCAACTACGCGGAAACTCTCTCCGGCGGCCGGCACCACCGGCAAACCCAGGACCACGACCGGGGTTGAGGGGGGAGCAGTTTTAACTCGTTTCCCGAGGTCGTTGAACATGGCCCGCACCCGGCCATACTGTGCGCCGACCACCAGATAATCCCCGGTAGAGAGGGTACCGTTCTGGACGAGGAGGGTAGCCAAGGGACCCTTGGTTTTATCCAGCCGGCCCTCGACCACGCTGCCCATCGCCTCCCGCTGGGGATTGGCTTTCAGTTCCAAGAGATCCGCGCTGAGGAGGATCATCTCCAGGAGTTGGTCGATCCCTTCTCCCTTCTTGGCGGAGACGGGGACGGAAACCACCTGCCCCCCCAGTTCTTCGATGACCAGCCCGATCTCTTTGAGCTGGCCCTTGACCTTTCCGGGATTGGCCTCTGGTTTATCGATTTTGTTGAGGGCGACGATGATCGGCACCTGGGCAGCGCGGGCGTGATCCACCGCTTCTTTGGTTTGGGGCATAACCCCGTCATCGGCGGCCACCACCAAAACGGCTACATCCGTCACCTGCGCCCCACGAGCGCGCATGGCGGTGAAAGCTTCGTGGCCGGGAGTATCCAAAAAAGTAATCTTTCGGCCCTGCTTCTCTACCTGATAGGCTCCAATGTGTTGGGTGATGCCTCCCCTCTCTCCAGCGGCGACATTGGTCTGGCGGATGGCATCCAGGAGGGTGGTCTTGCCATGATCCACATGGCCCATAACTGTCACCACCGGGGGGCGAGGGAGCATGTTCTCCTCCGCCTCTCCGGCATAGATCGCCTTGCGGGCCGGCTCAGTGGGAGTAGGGGCAGTTTCCGGGCGGGTCTCGGTGGGGGGAGGGGCTTCCGGCTGGGGCTCGAATCCCATCTCCGTGGCCACGATAGCGGCGGTCTCATAATCAATGGTCTGGTTAATGTTAGCCATGATCCCATCGGAGATGAGGGCTTTTATAATCTCGATGGGGCTTACCCGTAAAAGGTCAGCCAACTGACGCACGGTGACCAGCTGGGGGATGGTCACTCCCGTGCCCTGGTTCAATCTCTCTTCCATATTTGCTTTCATCACCGTTAACTAGCACCCACTGCTTCGGGCTCAGGCAACGACTGGGCGAAGTCCAAGAGCATTGCTTGGGCCTCGCCGAGAGGAGTCTTCAAGGCGTATTCCAGCCGATTCTTCTCCAGGGCCGTCTCCCAGCAAGAGCGATCGCGGTGGAGATAGGCTCCCCGGCCATTTTTCTTTCCGGTGGGATCTATTTCAATATTACCCTCCGGAGTGCGGACAATGCGTACCATTTCCCGCTTGGGCCTCACCTGGAAACAACCCACACAGGTGCGCTGCGGGATGCTTTTTGCCGCCATATTTCGACCTTAACCATCAATGGTCAGGATACTACTTCCGCCCGTCATCCATCTCTTCATCATCTTCGTCGTCTTCATCGTCTTCGTCTTCACCATCTTCATCCGATTCCTCCTCTCCCTCTTCATTATTTGACTCCTCGTCATCTACCTCGTCATTATCTCCCTCTTCGTTTTCTGTCTCCTCGTCTTCTTGATCCTCCACCTCCTCATCCTCCATCGCTTCTTCTTCCATCTCATCGTTCTCTATTTCTTCCATCCTCTTGTTCTCCTTTATCTAAGGATCTTTCCTATTTAGGAGCTTTCCTTCTCAGTAGCTCCCGGTTCAGGAGCCCCTTCCTCCGGAGCCTCTATTTCAAGATCTTCCTCTTCGGAAGGGTTCTCCTCCACCTCCAGGGCCCCCTCCTTCCACATCTCCCATTCTTCCAGCCAGTTCTCGCGGCGCCGCCCGGGTTTCTCCCGCTTCTTAGGCCCGGCCTTCTTCTTGCCCTTGAGCGGTACCTCTTCCTCGACAAAGGGTTTGGCCGGTGCTTCCTCCCCAACCTCTTCAACTGCTGGCCCCTCTGGCAATTCGGTAACGGCTTCGGGAGCCGTCTCTTCCTCAGTTACCGCGGCTTCCTCGGCTACCTCCGCCGGTGTGACAACTTCCTCTTTTGCCGGCAGGGGATAGAGCCCGGCCGTCTCCAGTCGCTCCAAAACTTCTTTCCGCGACTTGGGCCCCACCCCGGCGATGGACTCCAGGGATTCTTCGCCACCCTCCAGTTTCTCCAAGATTTGGCTCACCTCGGTGATCCCCGCCTTTTCCAATGCGGAGACTACCCGGGTAGAGAGGCCCATGGCGGAAACCAGGCTGGTGGGCTCGATGGGGACGGGCATCGCTGCCCGGGCTTCCTCCGCTTTCCTCTCCGCCTCGGCGATGAGCAGGGGCACACGCTTCTGGGCTTCAGCCGGGCTGAGGATATCGATCCGCCACCCGGTGAGTTTCGCCGCCAAGCGCACATTCTGTCCCTCACGGCCGATGGCCAGGGAGAGTTGGCCCTCCGGCACGGCAGCGATGGCGGTTTTAACGCCATCCACTTCCACCAAGTCTATGCTCACCGGTCGGGCAGGGCTCAAAGCCTTGGCGATGAACTCCTTGGAGTCGCGGCTCCATTCGATAACATCGATTTTCTCCCCTCCAAGTTCGTCGACTATGGACTGAATGCGCACCCCCCGCATCCCGACGCAGGCTCCCACCGGGTCAATTCCCGGTTGCAGGGCAGCCACGGCAACCTTAGAACGGGAGCCGGGCTCGCGGGCAATGGACTTAATCTCGACTGCTCCGTTATAGATTTCGGGGACCTCCAATTCCAGGAGACGGCGGAGCATTCCTTTGTGGGCTCGGGAGAGGAGGATCTCCGGGCCGCGGCCGGTCTTGTTTACCTCCACCACATAGGCGCGGATCCTCTGGCGCAAACGGTACCTCTCCCCCGGGACTTGCTCGGTCTTGGGGAGGAGGGCCTCCGCCCGGCCCAGGCTGAGGGTGATCCCCTGGGAGTCGATGCTTTGCACCGTCCCGCTCACGATCTCCCCGGCCCGGTCGGAGAAGGACTGGAAGATTGCTTCCCGTTCTGCCTCGCGGATGCGCTGCAGAATCACCTGCTTGGCGGTCTGGGCGGCGATCCTTCCGAAATTAGGAGGGGTGGTTTCCAAAAGCACTACTCCACCCACCTCGGCTTTGGGATCCAGGACCCGAGCCTCGGCCAGGGTGATTTGGAGGGCATCATCCTCCACCTCTTCTGCAACCTGCTTCTCGGTGAAGATGCGCACCTCTCCCGTCTCCGGGTCGACCTGGGCCTGGACATTGCCCGGAGCCTCAAAGTCCTTCTTGTAGGCAGAGATCATGGCCTGTTCCACGGCCTCCAGCACCGTTTCCGGGGCCAGGCCCCGCTCCGCGGCCAACTGGGTGATAGCCCGGAAGAACTCGCTCTTTAGTTTAGTTGCCGCTTGTGGCATTTCTTACCTCTCATCCGACAATAAGAAAAGTGGGGGGTTCCCACTTTTCTCGATGTGAGCCGAACGCATTACATTATACCATCTTTGCCTCAGGAGTGCAAGGGCTAGTATTGACACTGCCTTGGCCCGCCCGGTGGGATAATTCCCCACTATCGATAAGGTGTTGCCCGCTCAGAAGGATCGATTGTCTCATACATGAAGTGGAGCCGCCCCAGAAAGAAGGCAAAATCCTCGGGATCGGACCCGCTTGTATAGGTGAAGAGAGTGTGTTGTCCATCGCCACAATCGGGGGCAATGACCAGCAGGACAAAGGGGAAATCGGCTTCCTCCTCAAAAGTTACCCACAAAGCAGGTTGCCCATCCACCACGAATTCTTGCACACCCTCCATCGAGAAGCCCAATGCTCCGCTACGCAGGTGATCAAAGGCCTTATCCAAAGTGGGATTTTGGATGTGAACATTAACGATGCGAAACTCTGGACCGGCTGTAGGAACACCGAATGAGGCAAACCCGCCCGGCACTCCGTCTACTTTCCAGTGGCCTGGAGCCTCTACCCGGAAACACAACCACAGATCCTCATATATTAAAGGCGGCTCCGCAGGCTGAGCCGCGCAAGCCAACACTATAAATAGGAGAAGGGAAGCTATCGCAACTCGCAGGACAAAGACTATACCTCTCAAGGGCACAACCCCAATTTACCCCAAGCACCCTGCCTGGCGGAGATGCTCTCGACCCTGGGCGATCTCCTCTGCCGTGTAGTCGTGGCCGAATTCACAGACCCGCAGGGCCTGCTCCGGGAAGTAGGGGGCCAAGGCTGGGAAGTCGATCCCCCCTGCCCCGGGAACACGATGATCCTTTATCCCCTGCACATCGTGGAGGTGGACGCCCAGCATGCGCGGGGCATAGGCGCGGAGACAATCTATATGCGAGGTAAAGCCCAAGTGCTCTAGAACCTGGGCATGCCCTGTGTCGTGCCAGTAGCTGACGAGGGATGACGGGTAATCGCCAAGGAGCATGCCCATTTCTTCGAAACTTGGTATTTCTTGATAATAGAAGCGATTCTCCAAGCCGATGGCTATTCCCTTGGGTGAGGCATACTCTGCAATTTCCGCCAGGCTGCGGGACGCGGCGGAAAAATTTGCCTCGCGGTGCTGGGAGCGCAAATTGACGAGCCGCTGCCGTTGGCTTTTGTATTCCGGAGAATCCTTTTGCCCCTGGCGATACATATCCCGCAGGCCGATTTCGATACTCGGCTCCACATCCACCCGGCCAAGGTGGACCACCACCACTTTCGCCCCCCACTCGGCGGCCAGGTCTATCGTTTGACGGATATAGGCCACGGCCATTTTTCTTTTCCCCTCGTCGGTGGCCGAGGGGAGGACCCCCTCCTCGGATAATCCCCGCAAGGAGGAAGGATTAGGGCATGGGGCGTGGATGCTGAGCACCCGCCATTCGCCGGGTTTGGCCCCATCCAGCATATAGGCCCGGACATGGTGGCCCAGTTCAAAGGCGGAGAACCCGGCTTCTTCTCCCAGGCGGAAGAAATCGCGGATGTGTTCCGCTCGTTTCTGGCCCCACATAGTAGATAGTTGCGGCTCAGGCAATTGACCTCCGTTTGACCTTGATGGGAAGTCTAGTTAAAATAGGCCGTTAAACTATAGCACATCTATCGCAGCCATCGCCAAAAATGTGGTCGAGCACTACACGATAGCCTAGAAGGGAGAGAGAAGTGCGTCGCAAAACGAGTGAAGAGGGTCCGCGCCGGGGGATCAACTGGCGGATGGTTTTACATACGGTTGGCGTGGGGGTGATTATCTGGGCGGCTGGAATCTTCCTAGGGGTGGCTTTGGGCAATGATCCCTCTTTTGTTCTCTTCTATGTCCCTGCCGCTCTGGTCACCGTCCTGGCTTATTACCGCAGCGAGCAGAAAACCCGGGCGCAGGGCATCGCCGAGGCAATATTCACCGGGGCAGTATTTATGGTAATTCTTCAGATCCTAAGCATACTGCTCAGTGCATTTCTCTTCACCGCTGGGCAAACCGGGGGGCAATAAGCGCTTTCCGGATCAATGATGAGACCTCACCAAATAGAAAACTGGGTACTCAGCGTAATTGACCGTCTTGAGGCGGGGCACCCCATTGAGGATTCCAGAGTGGAGCTTAAGTCAAAATGGACTCCGCCAGAAAAGGCGGCTAGACAGATTGCAGGCCATGCAAACGCAGTCAGAGGCGAACTAATCTTGTGGATAATAGGTATTGATGAAGATAAGGGCCTTGTAGGAGCACAATTTGAAGAATTGTCAGAGTGGATTGCACAAGTTAATGCTCAATTCGATCAGCTACACCCCCCTATGATGTCGTACAATGTTCCAGTAAAGGACAAAACAGTGGTCGCTCTTGTATTTGAGACAGACCGTGCTCCATTCGTTGTCAAGAACCCAGCCCATGGCAAGCCAGAAGGAGGACCCGTCGAGCTTGAGGTTCCCTGGAGGGAAGGTACAGCTGTTCGTTCCGCCAGAAGAGAAGAATTGTTGAGGATACTTTCACCCTTGCAGTCGCTGCCAAAATTAGAGGTATTGGGAGCAACTCTAATGGCTTGGCGAGCTATACCCCCGATAACTTCTTCTCCTTTCGAATTTACTTGGGCTTTAGATCTTGACTTATACATCGAAGGCACTAAGAATGATGTGATTATACCTTTCCATAGATGCAAGGCATCTTTTGAGGTGCCCGGGAGCATAGGTGTGACAGAATCTGGCCGTGTGTCACTTGACTCACGAAGCCCAGTAACAATTGAAACCACCTATCACGAAGCATTAATAAGCGGACCAGGGATGCTAGTTCTAAGAGCAGCTGGGCCTAGATCGGATCTCGCAACAACATACGACCACGAAGCGCAGGTGAGAGCACATCTTCTACCTGTAGATGCAGAGCGTTCCGTTGAGATCCAGGCCACGTTGCCTTACGAGGGACCTGGGGACAGACCTGGTTGGTGGGCTCACAAGTGGGAGCTGAGACGGGTCTATTAAATCTTCTAGAGGAGATGCGAGTTGTACAGTAATAATCAACTAGTTGAGAAGAGGCGTTCATCAGAAGTCAATGCAAGGAGGCCCTGTGGATAAACTATTCCAGTATGTTGACCAGAACCGGGAGCGGTACATCGCCCAGTTGCAGAAACTCTGCCGCCAGCCCTCCATCGCCGCCGAAGGGGTGGGGCTGGAGGA